>NZ_CAXPJM010000038.1:0-68728 GCF_964217435.1 Aurantimonas sp.
CGACCATGTTCCTGAACTACGACCTCCTGGCCAAGCGATGGGTGCGCTACGGCAAGATCTACCCGTTCGGCGAGACGCTGGCCGGCGTGCTGATGATCGCCGGCACCCTCACCTGGCTGTCGGCGCCGATCGCGCTGATCATCGGGACGATCGGTGCCGTGTCGGTCTTCTATGCGGTCTATGTGCAGAAGCGCGAACTCAAATGCGCCTGTGTCGGCGGCGGCTCGAACGTGCCCCTGGGCTTCGTGTCGCTGACCGAGAACCTCGTGATGATCGGCATGGGCCTGTGGATGCCCCTGCGCATGATGCTGTGGGGCTGAGCTCCGGGGCACTGCAATCGGAGGGCGACGAGGTCGAAACCTCGCCGCCCGGGATCTGATCGTTCAGGCGGCGTCGCTCACCATTGTTCCTGCGCGGCGCGCAGCATCAGCGTGTCGTAGCTGTAGTCGGAGATCCGCCACCACTGGTAGGTCCGGTCGCGATATTCCATCTGGTGGTCGAGCAGCTTCCTGAAGGCCGGGCTCTTCTCGCCGAGCTCCGCATAGACCTCCCTCGCCGCCGCGTAGCTCTTCTGCAGGACATCCTGCGGGAAGGCGCGGAGCTGCGTGCCCTCGGACAACAGACGGGCAAGCGCGATCGGGTTCTGGACGTCGTATTTCGCCGTCATCTCGGTGCCGGCGGCCATGGCCGCGGTCCGCACGATCGACTGGTAGCTGGCCGGCAGCGCCTTCCACTTCTCCAGATTGATGAAGAAGCTGAGCGATGCGGCGCCCTCCCAGAAGCCAGGGAAGTAATAGAAGGGCGCGATCTTCGACAGGCCGAGATTCTGGTCGTCCTGCGGCCCGACGAATTCGGCGGCATCGATCGTGCCGCGCTCCAGCGAGGGATAGATGTCGCCTGCCGCGATCTGCGTCGGCACGAGGCCGAGCCGCTGCAGGACATTGCCGGCGAGGCCGCCGATCCGCATCTTCAGCCCCTTCAGATCCTCGGCGCTGTTGATCTCCTTGCGGAACCAGCCGCCCATCTGGGTGCCGGTGTTGCCGCCCGGGAAATGCACCAGATCGTAGGTGGCGCAGAACTCGTTGAAGAGGTCGTTGCCGCCGCCCTCGTAGAACCAGCCATTCTGCTGGCGGGCATTCGGGCCGAACGGAATGCAGGTGCCGAAGGCGAAGGCCGGGTCCTGGCCGATATAGAAATAGGAGCCGGTCTGGCCCATCTCGACGGTGCCGCGCTGCACGCCGTCGACGATGCTCAGCGGCGGAATGATCTCGCCGGCGGCAAAGACCTGGATCTGGAAGCGACCGTCCGTCGCCTCGGTCACCGCCTTGGCGAAGGAATCGGCCGCGCCGTAGATCGTGTTCAGCGATTTCGGATAGCTCGATTGCAGGCGCCAGATCACCTCCGGCTGCGACTGCGCCAGCGCCGGTGCGGCCAGCGTACTGCCGACGGCGCCCAGTCCGGCCGTCGCCATGAAGTTTCTGCGGTCCATCACTCTTCCCCCGTTTCGGTGGCCCGGATGGGTCCGGGCGCCTCCCCCGGCGCGTGCGCTTGGCGCCGCGCCGCATGTTCACATCGCCGTCGTCAGGCCCCCGTCCACCACGAGGACATGCCCCGTGACGTAGGATGCCGCGGGCGAGGCCAGGAACACCGCCGCGCCGGCGATCTCCCGCGGCTGCCCCCAGCGCCCGACCAGCGACCGGCCGGCAAAATGCTCCGCGGCCTTCGGATCGGCGATCAGATCGGCATTGGCTTCCGTCGCGAAACCGCCCGGCGCGATCGCGTTGCTGGTGATGCCGTGCCGGCCGTATTCGGCCGCCAGCGCCCGCACCAGGCCGGTGAGCCCGTGCTTGGACGCCGTGTAGACCGCGTCGTAGGCGCGGGCGACATGGCCGGCGATCGACGTCATCATGATCAGCCGGCCATGGCCCTGCGGCACCATGAGCGCCGCCGCCTCGCGGGCAAGAACGATGCCGGCGGTCAGATTGGTGTCGATGAGCGCGCGGATGTCGTCATCGGAAAACTGCGCCAGCGGCTTGCGGTCGCGGGCCCCGGCATTGTGCACGAGAATGTCGAGCCGGCCGGCCTCTTCGTGGATTTGGCGCAGCGCCGCGCGCGTTGCATCGGGATCGGTGAAATCGAAATCGGCAATAACCGGCTCATGCGCGGTGCCCCGGATGCTGCCGGCCGCCGCTTCCAGGCGCGACCGGTCGCGGCCGGCCAGAACGACCCGGGCCCCCGCCTCGGCCATGGCCCGCGCGACCTCCAGCCCGAGCCCGCGGCTTGCGCCGGTGACCAGCGCCACCTGCCCCTCGAGCGAAAACAGGCCCGGCACAGGGATTGATCCGGCTTGCAGCGTCACGCGATCCGCCACGGCCCGGCATGTCCGACTGTCGCCCCGTTCGTCATCGCCCCCCCCGAACCGCCGCCGCATGCGCCGCCGGTCATGGCGCGCGTCGTGCCCCGCAGCGCAGCGCATACGATACGATTCGTCCCGGACTGTCATGCGGTATTACGACAGCGCTTGGAGGCGGAAGACACGCGCGCCATCCGCAAATAACGGCAAGTTTCGCGGCCCGGCGAAGATCGCACTGGTTTGTGCGCCGCACTCTGTGATTACCTTCCCGAGGCGCCGGTTCATCGGTGCTTTGCCGCATCGGGAGAGTGCGGCTGATCACCGTCTGGGAGGACAACATGACGAGGCTTCTGAAAGCTGCCGTATCGGCAGCCACCATCATGCTTGCGACCGGCGCCCATGCCGAGACCGCCGACAAGCGCATTGCACTGTCCAACAATTACGCCGGCAATTCCTGGCGCCAGGCCATGCTGGAAAGCTGGAAGACCGTGACCGACAAGGCCGTGGCCGACGGCATCGTCGCCGAAGCCGACGCCTTCACCACCGCCGAGAACCAGGCCACCGAGCAGGCCGCGCAGATCCAGAACATGATCCTGCAGGGCTACGACGCGATCGTCATCAATGCGGCGTCGCCGACGGCGCTGAACGGCGCCATCAAGGAAGCCTGCGATGCGGGCATTACGGTCGTCTCCTTCGACGGCATCGTCGAGGAGCCCTGCGCCTGGCGGATCGCCGTCGATTTCAAGCAGATGGGCGCCGACCAGATCGACTATCTGAAGGGCCGCCTGCCCGACGGCGGCAATCTGCTCGAGATCCGCGGACTGGCCGGCGTCTTCGTCGACGACGCCATCTCGTCCGGCATCCATGCCGGCGTCGAGGCCAATCCGCAGTTCAAGATCGTCGGCTCGGTGCATGGCGACTGGGCCCAGGACGTGGCGCAGAAGGCCGTCGCCGGCGTGCTGCCGTCCCTGCCGGAAGTGGTCGGTGTCGCGACCCAGGGCGGTGACGGCTACGGCGCGGCCCAGGCCTTCGAGGCCGCGGGCCGGCCGACGCCGATCATCGTCATGGGCAACCGCCAGGACGAGCTGACCTGGTGGGCCGAGCAGCGCGACGCCAATGGCTACGAGACCATGTCGGTCTCGATCGCGCCGGGCGTGTCCACCCTCGCCTTCTGGGTCGCCCAGCAGATCCTCGACGGCAAGGAGGTGCCGAAGGATCTGACCGTGCCGTTCCTGCGGATCGACCAGGACGGGCTCGACGAGGCCCTGAAGACGACGCCCGAGGGCGGCGTCGCCAATGTCGAGTACACGCTGGAAGACGCCCAGGGCGTGATCGCCGGCACCAACTGAGTTCGGACCCGATGACGACAGGCAGTGACGCTCCGGGGGCAGCCGGCCCCCGGGGGAACATTCTGGTCGCGCTGGAGAACGCGCGCAAATCCTTCGGGCCAGTCCGGGCTCTCGATACGGTCGACCTGACGGTGACGGGCGGCGAATGCCTCGCCCTCGTCGGCCATAACGGCGCCGGCAAGTCGACCTTGGTCAATCTGATCAACGGCAATCTGGAGCCGAGCGAAGGCGCGGTCCGATACGGCCTGGCCGACGGCACCGACGGTTCGGGCCAGATCGCGCGGCGCCGGGCCGGCGTGCGCGCCGTGCATCAGGAACTGTCGCTTTGCCCCAATCTGACCGTCGCCGAGAATGTCCGCATCTCCCAGCGCGACCTCACCGGGCGCGGCTGGCGCGGCCGGGCGGCACGCCGCGTCATGGCGGCGCTCGACGAGATCTTTGCCGGCCACCACATTCAGCCCGAGGCGATCGTCGGCGACCTGACGCTGACCGAGCGCCAGATGGTCGAGGTGGCGATCGGCTTTGCCGACAGCGCCGAGCCGGCGCGGCTGGTCATTCTGGATGAACCGACCTCGTCGCTGGATGGCTCGATCGCCGGGCAGCTCCTCGCCCATGTCCGCCGCTTCTGCGCCGGGGGCGGCTCTGTCATCTTCATCTCCCACATGCTGGGCGAGGTCTTCGACGTGGCGACCCGGATCGCCGTGATGAAGGACGGCCGCGTCATCGCCGATCGCGAGGCCTCCCACTTCACCCGGCAATCGCTGGTGTCGGCGATGGGCCATGTCGCTTCGGAGAAGGCCGCGCAGCGTGTCCGGCCGCAGGGCGCGGACATCCTGTCGACAGCCGAAGGGCTGAAGGCGCGGCGCGGCGAGATCGTGGGCCTTGCCGGGCTGGCCGGCCACGGCCAGGCCGAAGCGCTGGCCGCCTTCTACCTGTCGCAGACCTCGAACTGGCGGGCCCTGGCCCCGCAGGCGGTCTTCGTCGCCGGTGACCGCGGCCGCGACGGCATCTTCCCGCTGTGGTCGATCCTGCGCAATGCCACGCTGGCCGCCCTGCCGCGACTGACGTGCCGGGGCATGGTCGACCGCGAGGGCGAACGGACCCTCGCCGAGGACTGGCGCGAGAAGATCGGCATTCGCACCGACGACATCGACAACCCGATCCTGTCCCTGTCCGGCGGCAACCAGCAGAAGGTGCTGTTCGCCCGGGCGCTGGCGACCGAGGCCCCGATCGTCGTCATGGACGACCCGATGCGCGGCGTCGACATCGGCACCAAGACCCAGGTCTACGAGATGATCCGCCACGAGGCCGACGCCGGCCGCACCTTCCTCTGGTATTCGACCGAGATCGACGAGACGTGCCTGTGCGACCGCGTCTTCGTCTATCGCAACGGTGCCATCGCCTCCGAGCTGACCGGCGCGGCGATCACCGAGGAGCAGATCCTGTCGAACAGCTTCGAGATGCAGGGTCAGGCTGCATGAAGCCGAATCTGCGCATTCTCCTGCCGGTGCTTTCGCTGGCGCTCCTGCTCGGCGCGGTCTTCGTCATCCAGCCCCGCACCATGAGCTATCTCGGGCTGAACCTGCTGTTCAACCTGGCGGTCCCCATCGCGCTCGCCACCGTCGCCCAGATGATCATCATCATGGTCAACGACATCGACCTGTCGGTCGGCACCTTCGTCAGCTTCGTGGCCTGCGTCACCGCCACATGGCTGAACGACGCGCCGCTGATCGGCGCCGCCATTCTGGCGGCCTCGGTTCTGGCCTATGCCGGGCTGGGCGCGCTCATCCAGGCGCGCGGCCTGCCGGCCATCGTCGTCACCCTCGGCATGTCCTTCGTCTGGGCCGGGCTGGCGCTGATGATCCTGCCCTCGCCGGGCGGTGCCTCGCCGGGCTGGCTGCGCTGGCTGATGACGGCCAAGCCGCCGGTCGCACCGATGGCGATCGTCGCCAGCGTGCTGATTGCCGGCCTCGCCCATCTCCTGATCATGCGCTCCTCCTTCGGCACCGTGCTGCGCGGCTTCGGCGGCAACGAACGGACGCTGGCCCGGGCTGGCTGGTCGCTGATCCGCCTGCGCGCCAGCGCCTATGCCCTGTCGGCGGTCTTCGGCATTCTGTCGGGCATGACCCTCGTCGGCCTGTCGACTGCCGCGGACGCCAATATCGCGCTGCGCTACACGCTGCTGTCGATCGCCGGCGTGATCCTGGGCGGCGGCGAGTTCACCGGCGGCCGCATCTCGCCGGTCGGCGCGGTGATCGGCGCCCTGACGCTGGCCCTCGCCGGCAGCTTCCTGTCCTTCATCCGCCTGTCGCCCGACTGGCAGATCGGCGCCCAGGGGTTCATCCTGATCATCGTGCTCGCGGCGCGGCTGCTCCTGTCGGTCCGGCGGCGCAACCGGGGCGTGGCGGCATGATCGCGACGCTCTTCTCGCGCGCCTGGATCTGGGCCTTCGTCGCGGCGGGCATCACCTTCGCCTTCACCGCAGCCATCGGGCAGACCGCCGGCGGCACCGGCCTTCTGGTTGCGGCACTCACCTTCTCGGCCTTTTCGGTCATTGTCGGTCTCGGCCAAATGTTCGTCATCACGCTGGGCCCGGGCAATGTCGACCTGTCGATCCCGGCGACCATGACCCTCGCCGGCACCGTGTCGCTGAAATATATGGGCGGCGCGGCCGGGGCCGATGTCGCGCTTGTCGGGCTCCTGGTGGCGCTGGGCATCGGCCTTGGTGCCGGCATCGCCAATTTCGCCCTGATCAAGCTTCTGCGAATCCCGCCGATCATCGCAACCCTCGCCTCGTCCTTCGTCTATCTGTCGCTGGCGATCTGGTCGAACCGCGGCATCCGCATCAAGCCGCCCGAGGCGCTGTCCGATTTCGCCATCGGGCGCAGCCTCGGCCTGCCCAACGTCGCCTGGCTGGCGCTCGTCATCGCGGTCCTCGCCTGGGTGGCGCTCAATCGCGCCGCCTATGGGCGCAATCTGTCCGCTAGCGGCCAGAACCCGCGCGCAGCGCGGCTCGCCGGCGTTCCGGTCGATGCGGTGCGGGCCATCACCTACGTCCTCTGCGCCGGGCTCGCCGGGCTCACCGGCTTCCTGCTCTCATGCTTTTCCGGCGGGGCCGCGCTCAACATGGGCACGGAATATCTCCTGACCTCGATCGCCGTCGTGGTCATCGGCGGCTCCTCCATCGGCGGGGGCCGCTCCAACGTCCCCGGCATCTGGGCCGGCGCGCTGTTCCTGTTCCTCATCGTCTCGATGCTGAATTCCTACGGCCTCGGCGCCGGCGTCCGCCTGTTGATGACCGGCCTCATCATCATCGCCATCGTCGCCGCCGGCAGCCGGCCGGTCAGGGGCTGAGGAGGGCAAAGCCCGGGAGTCCGGGATCGAGGCCGGCCGGAATAGCCCGGCGGGCGCGCACAGTCGGCGGGCTGACGGGCACGGCGCCATCTCTCCGTCGCCGCAGTTCCCGCTTCTTGTGATGGACACGATCCGCGGCGAGATGGGCTGCCCTGCTCCGATGGCGGCCCTTGCGGATGGCCTCGACCTAATCCGCAGAAGGCACCGCACCAGCGATCGCTTGCAGACGACACGCTCTGTATAATACGCCTGCATACAGACGAATACGAATGCAGGAAATCGCTAGGGGAGCGGGACGATGCCAGGGACGGAACGGATCATCCAGATGGAGGCGCTGACCGGCGTCGCGGCGGCCATTCTCGCGGCGAACGGCCTGCCGCCGGAGGATGCGCGCTATTGCGCCGAATGTCTGGTCGAGGCGGATCTGCGCGGTGTGTCCTCCCACGGCGTCGCCCGCCTGCCGGTCTACGCCCGCCGCCTGAAGGAGGGCGTCCTCAACCCCGCCCCGACGCTCACCGTGACCGAGCGCATGCCGATCGCCGCGCATGTCGATGGCGACAACGGCATCGGCTTCGTCGTCGCGCGCAGGGCGATGGACATCGCCATCGAGAAGGCCGCGATCTATGGCGTCGGCCTCGCCGCCGCCTCCCGCTCCAACCATTACGGCATGTCATCGCTCTACGTGAACCGAGCGCTCGAGGCCGGACTGGCCTCCTTCGTCTTCACCAATGCGGCGCCGACCATGCCGGTGTGGGGCGGGCGCGACCCGTTTCTCGGCACCAATCCGCTGGCCATGGGCGCGCCGGGCCCCACCCCCTTCGTCCTCGACATGGCAACCTCGGTGGCCGCCAAGGGCAAGGTGCGCCGCGCACTCGCGAAGGGCGAGAGTATCCCCGAGGGCTGGGCGCTGGATGGCGAGGGCCGGCCGACCACCGATCCGGCCGCCGCACTCGAGGGCGTGGTGCTGCCGCTGGGCGGTCCGAAGGGCTCGGGCGTCGCGGTGATGATCGATGTCCTGGCCGGCATCATGTCGGGTGCCGCCTCCGGCGACGGCGTTATCAACCAGAATGACGACTTCACCCGCGGTCAGGATGTCGGCCATTTCTTCCTGGCGATGCGGCCGGATCTGTTCATGCCGGCAGACGCCTATGCCGAGCGCGCACGCGATTACGCCGAGCGGCTGAAGGCCGGCCGGAAAGCCGCGGGCTTCGGGGAGATCCTGCTACCCGGCGAGCCGGAAGCTCGCCGCGCCGAACAGGTCCGCCGGACGGGCCTGCGCCTCTCCGCCGATGACATCGCGGCGATCGATGCGGCGGCCAGGGACGCCGGCGTTCCGGGCCTCGCCTGAGCACGCCGCACGCCCGGCCCCGCCCGTCGGCCGATGCCGGAATTCAGGCCCGGTCGACGAAGCGATCCGGGCCTTTCCGATCAGGCCTGTTCCGTCTCGGCCAGGGGTGCCAGGGCAAATTTGGCGGCGATGGCGTTGAGGTCGGCGACGACATTGTCTGGCAGGTCGATGCCCTCGGCGCTGTTGCTGCGTGCGCGCTCCATCTCGACTTCTCCGGGCATCTTGATCTCGGAGAAGCCTTCGGCGGTGGCGCTGTCCTTCAGTTCGAGGACGAGATCGCGCACCCGGGCCGCATAGCCGCTCGACGCATGAATGCGCGAGACGTCGATCAGCAGCATGAAATGGCCGATATCCTGCGGCGTCTCGAAATCGCTGTAGAGATTGCCGAGCGAGCCGGCGAAGCGGCCGCCCGACAGAACGCCGCACAGCACCTCCACCATGATCGCCAGAGCCGAACCCTTCGGGCCGGACAGCGGCAGGACAACGCCGCGTTCGGCCGCACGACCGTCGCAGGTCGGCTTGCCGTCGGCGTCGAGCGCCCAGCCTTCCGGGATCGCCTCGCCGCGCTTGGCCGCCTCGACCACCTTGCCGCGCGCGACCACCGAGGTCGCCATGTCCATCATGATCGGCGTGCCGCCATCCACCGGCGTGCCGAAGGTCACCGGATTGGTGCCGATCACCGCCTGCCGGCCCCCGAATACCGCCATGGAGGGCGGCGCGTTGGTCATCGCCAGCGCGATGCAGCCCGCAGCCACCGCCTTTTCGACATAGAAGGAACCGGAGCCGTTGTGGTTGCTGCGGGCGACGGCCGCCACGCAGACGCCCTGCTCCTTCGCCGTGGCGATGGCCGCCTCGACGGCCGCGTCGCTGACCACCGGCCCGGGCCCGTTGTCGCCATCGACCTGCAGGAAGGCCGGCGCCGGCCGCTCAAAGCGGATGTCGGGCCTGGCGTTGACGGCGCCGGCGGCAATCCGCTCGGCATAGATCGGAATGCGCGTCAGGCCGTGCGAGCCATGGCCGCGCAGATCGGCATGGATCAGGACGTCGGTGACCAGCGCCGCATGCTCCGGGCTCAGTCCACTCGCCTCGAAGAGCGCGTTGGAGAACGGCCGGAGCGTCGCAAGGGAAAAGCGGGTCATCGGGTCGGCCTTTCGTCGTCGGTGCCGTTCATCTGATCGTAGAGGAGCCCCAGGGCAGCGCTGTCGAGCTTGGCGAAGCCGCTGTTGCAGGCCGCGACCAGCAACTGATGGGCAAGGCCCGTCGCCGGCTGGGCGCGCTTGTAGTGAGCCCCGACGGCCGCTGCGATGCCGAGATCCTTGCGCATCAACTCGGCCCGGAAGCCGGGCTCCAGATTGCCCTCGATGTAGCGCAGGGCATGGGCCTCGAGGACGCCGCTGCGGGCCGCGCCCGAGGACAGCACCTCGCGCATCACCTTCGGATCGACACCCGCGGCGCGGGCGAGCGCCACCGCCTCGAAGGCGCCCATCATGTTGACCGCGACCATCAGCTGGTTGCAGGCCTTCACCGCCTGTCCGGCGCCGAGCGGGCCGACATGGTGGATGTTGGTGCCCATGGCGTCGAGAACCGGACGGGCGCGCGCGACATCGGCGTCGCTGCCGCCGCACATGATCGTCAGCTTGCCCTCTTCGGCGCCCTTGCGACCGCCGCTGACCGGCGCATCGACCAGGCCGGCGCCGACATTCGCCAGGACGGCCCCCATTTCCTCGGCCTCGAAGGGGGCAATGGTGGAGCAGTCGACGAGCAGCCCGCCCTCCCACGACGCCGAGGCGAGGCCGTTGTCGCCGGTCAGCGTCTGGCGCAAAGCCGCCGCATCCGGCACGCAGGTGACGATCAGTGTCGTGCGGCCTGCGATCACGGCGGGGCTGTCGACGATCTCGGCCCCGAGCGCCCGGAAGGCATCGGCCTTCTCGGCCGACGAGGTCGTCGCCACCAGCTTGAAGCCGGCCTTGAGGATGTTCTTCGCCATGCCGGCGCCCATCACGCCGAGCCCGATGAATCCGATGGTGTCCGTCATGGGGTCTGTGTCCTTTCGACTGGCTGCGCCCTGCCCTGCCGCCGGCTGCGGTGGGCGGCGAGGACGAACAGGGCAAGCGCCGCCACGCCGAGGGTCAGCGAGACGGGATTGGTCAGGAACGGCTCGAACGATCCCTGGGACCGGGTGAGCGCCTGTCGCAGGGCCTGTTCGAAGGGCGGCGTGATGATGAAGGTGATGAGCAGCGGTGCGACGGGTATGTCGGTCCGGTTGAAGATGAAGCCGAGCACGCCCGCGCCCAGCATCACGTAGATGTCCATGACATTGTTGCGGGTGACGTAGCTGCCGGCGACGCACACCAGCGCGACGCAGGGCATCAGGTAGATCTTCGGGATGCGCAGCGTCATCGCCAGCGGCCGTACGGCGAAATAGCCGATCGCGACCATCAGGAGCGTGGCGAACAGCAGCGCGAAATAGATCGTGTAGACGATGTCCGGCGAGGTGATGAAGATCAGCGGCCCCGGGGTCACCCCCTGCAGGACGAGCGCGCCGAGCAGGATCGCGGTGACCGCGTCGCCGGGCACGCCCAGCGCCAGGGTCGGGATGAAGGTCGCACCGACGACGGCATTGTTGGCGCTTTCCGAGACGGCGACACCGCGCGGGTCGCCCTTGCCGAAGGTGTCGTTCCTGTTGAGCGACCGCTTGGCGTCGGCATAGGACATGAACGACGCGATCGTCGCGCCGATGCCGGGCATGATGCCGATGGCCGAGCCGATCGCCGAGGCGCGGGTCATCGGCATGAGCATGCCCTTGATCTCGCTCCAGCGCAGGCGATTGGCCGCAAGGTCCTCGTCGCCGAGATCGAACTTGCGTTCGCCCTGGGAGAAGCGGCGTGTGGCTTCCTCGATGATTTCCGCGACGGCGAACAGGCCGACCAGCAGCGGCACATAGGTCAGCCCGTCCATCAGCGCCGTCGAGCCGAAGGTGAAGCGCGGGGTGCCGACCATGGGATCGGTGCCGACGGTAGCGAGCAGCATGCCGATCGCGCCGGACAACAGCCCCTTCATCAGCGAGTTGCCGGACAGGATGCCGATGATCAGGAAGGTGAAGAACAGCAGCGAGGCGATCTCGACCGGCCCGAAGCGCAGGGCGAAATTCGCCAGTTGCGGGGCCAGGAGGACGAGCAGGACGATGCTGAAGATCGAGCCGAAGGCCGAGGCGATCAGCGAGATCCGCAGCGCCTTGGTCGCCAGCCCCTGCTGGGCCATTGGATAGCCGTCGAAGATGGTCGCCGCGGACGCCGGGGTGCCCGGCGCATTGAGCAGGATCGCCGAGATCGAGCCGCCGAAGATGCCGGCGCCGTAAAGGCCGATCAGCGTCACCAGCGCCTGGTCCGTGGGCATGAAGATGGTCAGCGGCACGGCCAGCGCCACCGCGATATTCACCGAGAGGCCGGGAATGGCGCCGATGATCAGCCCCACCGCCACCGAGACGAACAGGGTGAGCAGGGTGACCGGCTCCATCAAGCCCCAGAAGGCCTGCAACAACGGGTCCATTGATACCCCTTCGGGTGGTTAGAACCACGCCCCGGACGGCAGCGGGATCAGGAAGAGCTTGCGCAGCACCTGGTCCACCAGCACCGGAACGGCGAGCGTCAGGATCAGGGCGATGAGCCAGCTGGCGGGGCGGTAGACGAGGAACACCGCGACCATGAACAGCACCGAGGCGGCGAGGAAGCCGATCGACGGCATGGCGAGGGCGTAGATCACCAGCATGACGGTGAAGACGAGGCCTGCGCCGAGCCCGCGGCCGAAGCGGCGGTCGCCGTCGACCGCGGCCGGGCCGCTGGTGGCGAAGACGCCGACGCTAAGAAGCAGCGTCACCGCCCCGGCGAAGTTCGGCAGGGCCGTCGGCCCCACCGAGTAGAAATCGCCGGTGCCCATCGCCGCCGCGCTGGCTCCCACTTCCGGGACGAGGATCGCCAGGAAATAGACCGAGGCCAGGCCGCAGACGATGGCGACAACCCGCGTGGCTGTCATTGCGCGGTCTTCGGGGTGTCGCCCATGGCGTTGGCGATGGAATCCGACATGTCGCGCATCGCCTTTTCGAAATCGGCGCCGCTGAGATAGCCCGGCGTGATGTTGCCGCGCTCGGCCAAGGTCCTGAAGGTGTCGGACTCGATGGCCTTGGTGAAGCGGTCCTGCAGATACTCGGCCACCTCGTCCGGAATGCCGGCCGGTGCAACGAGCCCCTTCATGTTCTCCAGGTCGACGTCGTAGCCAAGCTCGGTCAGCGACGGCACGTCGGGCAGCTGCTCGGCCCGGTCCGAGGTCGTGGCGATGGCGTTGACATTGCCGGCCTCGACCTGCGCCGCGGCATCGCCCGGCGTGATGATCGCCATGTCGACATGACCGCCGAGCAGGGCCGCAAGGGCCGGTGCGCCGCCCTGATAGGGCACGTGCTGGATCTGGATGCCGGCTTCCTTCTCGAACACCAGGAAGGCCGAATGCAGGATGCCGGCCGGACCGGAGGAGGCATAGGCGAGCTTGCCCGGATCGGCCTTGGCCGCCTCGACCACCGCCTCGACGCTGTCGAGGCCGCTGCCCTGCTTGGTGACGATCACCATGTGCTCGCGATTGACCCGCAGGATGCCGCGGAAATCATCGAGGCTGTAGGAAATCTCGCGATGGTTGGGCACCGAGGTGCTCTCGCTGCCGCCGGCGACGAGCAGCGTGTAGCCGTCGGGCTCGGCCTTGGCGACGGTCTCGGCGGCCAGCGTGCCGGATGCGCCCGGACGGTTCACCACCACCAGCGGCACGGGGAAGAACTCCTGCGCGGCCGAGGCGATCAGGCGGGCGGTCTGGTCGGTACCACCGCCGGGCGCGAAGCCGACGATGATCTCGATCGGGCGCTCCGGCTTCCATTCCGCGCTGGCCGGCGACGCCACCGCGGCGGCGACGAGCCCCATGGTGACGGCAATCGTCTTGACGAATTTCATGATGTCCTCCCTCTTGTGTTGATTGGTCTTCCGACGGGCCGCCGTGGGCGCCCCATCCCTCCTCACACGCCTTCGCAGCCCTTGGCCTTCAGGATCTCGTCCACCCAGGCGCGATCCCATCCGGCGCCCGCAATGGCCGCCTGAATGCCGGCTTCCTTTTCCTGCTGCGCCCGCGACGCCGCCAGCACGCTCTCCGCCTCCTCGCGGGGAATGCACACGACGCCGTCGAGATCGCCGATGACGATGTCGCCCGGCGCGATCACCATGCCGTCCAGCGCGATCGGCACGTTCACCTCGCCCGGGCCGTCCTTGTAGGGACCGCGATGGCTGACGCCAGCGCCATAGACCGGATAGTCGTCGACTGCGATCACGTCCATGTCGCGCACCGCGCCGTTGACGACGAAGCCGACGACCCCGCGCGAGCGGGCATGGCTGATGATCAGCTCGCCGATCAGCGCGTTGGTGAGGTCGCCGCCCGCATCGACGACGATCACGTCGCCGGGCTGCGCGATGTCGGCCGCCTTGTGGATCATCAGATTGTCGCCGGGCCGGGTCTTCACGGTCAGCGCCGTGCCGGCCAGCGTGCCCTCCTTGTGCATCGGACGCACCGACGGTCCGGCCGCGACCATGCGGTTCAGATTGTCGCTGATGATCGCGGACGGAATCTTCGCGAACGCCTCCACCAGCGATCGGTCACTGCGTACGTGCCCGTCCAGCACACGAAATCCTGCTGCCACTCCGGCCTCCCTGCCGCTCTTCATCACAGGGAGCTTGACCGAGGCCGGTCATTCCGTCCAATACATTGTTGGCACTTCAATGATAGCGACAGGGCATCACTGATGGTCGAGACGCGCCTGCTCCGATCCTTCGTCTGTGTCGCCGAGGAGCTGCATTTCGGCCGCGCCGCCCGTCGCCTGCATATCGCCCAGCCGGCCCTGACCCGGCAGATCCAGCAGCTCGAGGAGCGGCTGCAGGCAACACTGCTCAATCGCAATCAGCGCATCGTGACCCTCACCCCGGCCGGCCGGATGTTCCTGGAGCGCTCCTACCGGATCCTCGCGGATCTCGAACAGGCGGCCAAGGAAGTGCGGCGGGTCGAGGCGGGGCAGGAAGGCCGTCTGTCGGTGGGGTTCATCCACTCCTCCACCTACGGCGTCACGCCGCTCGTTCTGCGCCGGTTCCGCCTGGCGTTCCCCCGGGTGGACCTCGAACTCTTCGAGATGACCATCCAGGAGCAGCTGGCGGCGCTGCGCGACGGCCAGATCGACGTCGGCATCCTGCGTCCGCCGATCTCGGATCCCAGCCTGCGCGCCCGGCCCTTGCGCGAGGAGCGCTTCGTGGTGGCCCTGCCGCACGACCATCGCCTCGCCTCCACCGACCGCCTGCATCTGCGCGACCTGTCCGAGGACGGATTCATTCTCTTTACCCAGCGCAAGAGCCCGCTCTTCTACGCCCGGATCATCGGCATGTGCGAAAAGGCCGGCTTCGTCCCGCGGGTCGAACAATATGCCACCCAGATCCACACGATGATCGGCCTCGTCAGCGCCGGCATGGGCGCGGCGATCGTGCCGGAGGTCGCGCGCAGCCTGAACATTCCGGGCGTCGCTTACGTGGAGATCGCCGATACACCGCCCACCGTGCAGGTCTGCCTCGGCTGGCGGGCCACCGACACCTCCCCCATCCTCGCCGCCTTCTGCGATCACGCCGAAACCAGCGCCCGCCTCGCCGCCGAAACCGCTGGTGGATGAAAAGCTGCGTTGGGCTCTTCCGGCCAAAACACGCATCGCGACCGCGCTACTAACCGCGGGGTCTCCTGAGCAGAGCCGCGCGACCTGAGCTACCGAGTTTGTTCTGCAACGAAATCTCGACGCTGATGCCGCAGAACGATCCCACCACTCGATACACGGCTCATTGCGCCACCTGGCTGGGCGCGCTGGCGGTCAGAATGCCGGAAAACAGGGGTTTGGAATTTGGCGGAGTGTGATGTCCGAATGGCGGAGAGGGGGGGACTCCACCTTCACACCCGCTTACTCATTGAAATATCTGAGCACGCGATCGCACGATCAATAGCCATGTGTACCAGTGTGGTGCTCTCCTTTCAAGCAAGCCGGAACGACAGAAGTCGGGTTGCCAATCTCGATTTCGAGGACTTAAGCACCCTTCCCCCGACCAAGCCGAACGCTCTGCCCCGCTCAGCCTCAAGGCGAGAGCAAGAACCATTTGCGGTGACGTGGATTCACGTCGACGGAACCGACGGTACGTCTCGCGAGATCATCCTGACCGCGATTGGCGGAACCTGCGTGACTTGGCATTGGTCGGGGCGCTGCTCGCCGGGAGTTTACTCTTCCATGTGACAATTCTGCGCGAAGAGCCGCGCCGGACGACCGAGCCACGCACCGCAGCAGGAACGAGGTGACAGCGTGCACCCCCCGCCGGCCTCCCTCCGCTTCTTGTAGTCATAGGTGCCTAGCGGTGCACTATGGGCTTTGGCAGCGGAGAAACATCTTCTCTGAAGGGGCCGCGACGGTCTATCCACCGACTCGTCGGTGCTCGTTTGTCTGAAGAAAGCACGTCAATGGGCCATCAGGACTGGCACATCGGTACGCGCTATGATGCTGCTCGTTGCCCCGCCGAAGATCATCTGGCGCAGCCGGCTCTGGGTGTAGGCCCCTTTCACCACAAGATCGGCGCCGAGTTCCCGCACTTCCGCCAAAATGGCTTCGCCGCCGCGGATGTTCGCCGCGCTCATCACCCGCACCTCGCTTGCAATGCCGTTCATCGCCAGATGGCGCTGCACCTGCCGCCCCGAGGGGCCGGGCCGCTCGTCGTCGCCGACGAGGATCGTCACGCGGCTGGCCCTGCGCAACACCGATCGCGAGAAGGCGAGTGTGCGAGCGGTTTCGGGGCTGCCGTTCCAAGCGATCACCACGTTCGTTCCTAGCGCCGCGGGCGCCTGCGGCGGTGCGATAAGAACCAGACGACCGCTCTCAAAGAGTACGGTCTCGAGCGTGGCCATACGCGGGCCGCCTGAACGATCGGCTGGCCGGCCCACCACGGTCAGGTCGAAGGCCCGACCGTAACTACCTACTAGTGAGTCATCGATTGTCTGCTCCCCATTCCACACACCGCCGGGTCCGGGTTCGTCCAGGCTTGCCAGGGTTAGCAGTCCGTTTGTCAGGAGCTCTGCCGCAAAACGTTCACTTGCTGCCTGACGGGCCTCGACATCGTCGAACGGAACATCCGGCACCATGATCGCGCTTGCCACCTCGACGCCAAGCGGCTGGGCAAAGGCCGGGCGCAAAAAAACTCCTTCCAAGAGGCTCTCGAAGCGCTTCGCAAACAGGCACGCCGTCGCCATGGTCGCCGACGTCTGGGCATGAAGCTCCAGCGGGATCAGGACCGATTTCATCGCAGTTCCTCGCTCGCCAAGAGATCCGGTTCGATCCTTGTGTCCGGCGTGCACGGGCATATGCGCGGGGCCGGCAAGTTCGGTTGCGATTGTCGGCCGGTTGCGATGACCAGACAAGTGGGCGATGTTGGACCTGTTATACGCGGCCGTTCACCGGTGTTCGGTCCGTGGTTATCTAAAGCCTGATCGGCTCCACATGACTGTGCCTACCCAGTCGCCGTTAACCACCGGCGGCTTCTTCACGATCTTCCCCTCAATTATGCTGCCGATGTTCCTGGCGGTGGTAGACCAAACCATTGTGGCGACGGCGCTTCCGGCCATAGCCGGATCGCTCGGCAGCGTCGAGCGGGTGTCTTGGGTGGTTATCGCCTATCTCGTCTCAACGACGATCGCCGCGCCCGTCTATGGTCGCCTTGGCGACCTCTTAGGACGTAAGGCGCTGATGCTCGTGGCGCTGGCGATCTTCATGTGTGCGTCCCTAGCCTGCTCGCTGGCGACCAGCATGGAATTGCTGACCGCGTTTCGAGTCCTCCAGGGGCTGGGCGGCGGGGGGCTGATGACACTGTCACAGGCGCTCGTCGGCGAGGCGATCGCGCCGCGCGAACGGGCCCGGTATCAAGGATACCTCGCCGCCGTAGCCGTGTCATCGAGCGCCTTCGGTCCGGTGGCGGGTGGCTTCCTGACCGAGCATTTCGGTTGGCAGTCGGTCTTCCTTGTCAACATCCCTGTGGGTCTGGCCGCGGTCGTCCTGACTCTCCGCCTACCTTTACGGGTGGGAAGCGGGGAGCCGTTCCGCTTCGATTTTGCCGGCCTCTTCCTGTTCGCGACCTTCGTCGTCTCTGTGTTGGTCATGCTGGAGGAGGTCCGCGCCTTCGACGAAAGCCTGATCCTGACCATCGCCGCGCTCGCCGCGCTCGCGGTGCTGTCGTTGGTTCTGCTCATCTGGCGAGAGAAGCGCGCCGGCTCGCCGCTCCTCCCGATCCCGCTCCTCAGCAACCCCTCGATATGGCGCGCCGACGCACTCGCCGCCTGCCATGGCGCGACACTCGTCTCGCTCCTCACCTTCCTGCCCATCTACCTTCTTGTCGTGCATCGGGCGTCGCCGGCCGAGACCGGACTCCTGTTGTTGCCCTTCACCATCGGCATCGGCGTTGGATCGCTAGTGACCGGACGCATCGTCAGCAGGACGGGCCGTTCGGCGGTGTTCCCCTCCTGGGGCCTGATACTGGTCTGCTCGTTGCTGCTCGTCGTGGCGTTCTGGGCGCCCGACATAGGGACGCGCACGCTGTCGGCACTGCTAGGCGTCATGGCGATCTTCCTGGGCACAGTAATGGGGGTGGTCCAGGTCACCGTGCAGACGGCTGCGGGCGCACGCATGCTAGGCGCGGGCGCTGCGTCCGTGCAATTCTCGCGCTCACTGGGCGCAGCGGTCGGTACGGCGCTTATCGGCACCGTCCTTTTCTCAACCCTTTCGACGAGCGACGCGCAGGCTGCCCGACTTTTCCAAATGGTCATGGAACAGGGGCCGCAGGCGCTGGATCATCTGGGTCCGGGCGATCGGATGCTCGTTCAGGCCGCGCTCTCGAACGCGTTCCAGGCAGCATTTTTCGGCGTTGCGACCTTCGCTGCCCTCGCAGCGTTCCTCGCTTGGACGATCCCGATGCGTAGAATCTAACGTTGAGCCGTTGACCAGCGAAGATGCAACTGCTGTACCAATTAGTTATGCCTGTAGCGATGACTCGACACTGTTGTTTTCTAGGATGTGTGTCGCTATTACCAACATCGCGCCCATCGAGGACCCGTACGTTCCCGCCAGCTGGCCGGACAGCTTTCCATCGCCCCGTCCAAAAGGTTTAGGCACTACGGCCGTCCGATCCGTGCCCTTATTTCGGTAGTGCCCATGGCATGATCTTTGTAGATTCCAGGGAGGCGCAACATGCTCATGAGAAGCGGACACTGACGTCCTTGCCAAGTTCCTTAAGGAAGTACTGGAAGCGCGTGATGAAGCCGAGGCATTTTCGCGGGCTGATGTTGAGAGTCCGTCCGAAAAGGTCATGCGGCGCGGCCAAGGTGGCGTATGAGGATCATGACGGAGGCGGCGTAGAGGAAGGCAGTCGCGGAGGCTATTATGGCCCCTGGGTCGTTCCAGAGCCGGCGGTTCCCTCAAGCGATGATCCCTTCATTAGCCTGCCTTCTCTCGACCGCTGATCAACCCGCACGGCCGGGAACCGCAGTAAAGAGCTTTCCGCACCACGCCACAGGACACGATTCCCAAGAAGACGTAGTCGGCTTCGCTTTACTACTCTGAATTTTACGCCTCTCGGTTCTCGAGCATGATGCATTCGGTCCTCATTTTCCTGCCCTAATTTTTGTAGCGACTTCGCGCAGATAGCGAAGAAGAATCTCAGCCTGAGGCGAAAGCGATACGTCAGCCTTCAGCGTAATCCCGACTGGGCCACGCGTATCGCCTGTCGGAATGGCGAGCGGCTCAAGGACTTTGTTCCTCAAATCGGCCAAGACTACACCCTCCGAAATTACCCAGACGGCGTCGGTCGACAGGACATAGGAGCGGGAAAAGGCCAGCGAGACGGTCTCGATGACCCGAAGCGGCCGGGGTAGGTTCTCCGCCGTGAACAGCCGGTCGACGACCGGGCGGATCACCGAACCAGGTGGCGGCAGCAAGCATTCGATCCCGGCCATAGCGCTCGACGATAGGTTCTTGCCGACAAGCGGATGACCAGCGCGAACCACGAAGACGATCGGCTCGGAATAGAGATGCTCGAAGAGGAGACCCGCCATTTCGTCGGGCTGGCCCATCCGCCCGATGACGATGTCGAGACCGCCTTCGCGAAGCTGTGCCGTCAAGTACGCCGTCGGGCCGGTGACGACGCGGGGGATCGCACGAGGGCCATTGGCGACGTAGCCTCGGATCGCCTCGGGCAGGAGGCGGGCCGAGACGGTCGGCAAGGCCCCCACGCGCACTGGCTGGGCTTGCGGGGAGGCTGCGTCCGACAACGCCTCGAAGCCGTGGTGAAGCGACGCCAGCGCCGTCTCGGCATGACGGAGGAAGATTTCGCCGTTTGGGGATAGAAAACTGCGCTGGCGGTTGCGCGATAGGAGTGGTGTGCCGAGAATCGTCTCAAGTTCCTTAATAGTCTTGGACACCGCCGGCTGCGTCACAGCGAGATCATCCGCAGCCCGCACGACGCTTTCGCGTCTGGCGACGGCGACAAAGGACCGCAGATGACGCAAGCGAATAGCCGGCGGTAGCATAGACTATAACCCCCGAGTTATAACGCCCGCACAAAACATCATTTCCCATGAGTGATCAAGCGCCGTATTCAGCTTGCTACGCACAGGGAGGGGGCGATGATGTTCGCAGTCGCGAATAAAGTGACAATTCATTATCGTCGTATCGGACGTGCAGATGCGCCTCGCCTCGTCTTTTTGAACTCGCTCGGGTCGGACCTCCGGATTTGGGACGAGGTCACCGAAGAGCTCAGGGATCGCTTTGACGTTCTCCTCATAGATATGCGTGGCCATGGGCTGACGGAAGTGGAGCCTGGCCCTGTAACCATCCCGCAGCTTGCGGACGATCTCCTGGCACTTCTTGACCATGTCGGCTGGCGCAAAGCCTCGATCGTCGGCCTGTCAATCGGTGGCCTGATCGCCCTTCATGCGGCTATCCACGCCCCTCAACGGGTCGAGCGCCTCGTCCTTATGGATACTGCGGCGAAAATTGGGGATAGCGCCGGCTGGACGAAACGCATCGCCGCAGTCGAGGACGGCGGTGTCGAGTCGATCGCGGATGCCGTCACCACGCGCTGGTTCTCGGACGGATTTGCCGAGCGGGAGCCCGGCCGCTTTGCCGCCTGGCGTCGCATGTTCGCGGCAACATCGGCGACTGGCTACCGGAGCGCCTGCGAGGCCATCCTTGCGGCCGATTACACTGATGAAGTTCACCGGATTACGGCACCGACCCTGGCGCTTGCAGGTGACGGTGACGTGCCAACCCCGCCAGCCCTGGTCCGGGGGACTGCCGAGAGCATTCCGGGCGCGAGATTCGAGGCGATCTGTGGCGCGGGACATCTACCCTGTTTGGAGCGTCCCATAGAGGTTGCGCGAGCGATCGCAGATCACCTCCACACGGTCGAGTCTGTTTTTGATGCAGGGACCGACCGCTTTCGCACCGGTATGGCAACACGGCGGGGCGTCCTCGGCGATACCCATGTCGACCGCGCGAATGCCGCGATCACGCCTTTCGACGCGGCCTTCCAGCGTTTCATTACCGAAGGCGCTTGGGGCACGGTCTGGTCGAGCCCTCGTCTGACGCGTCGCGAACGCTCCATGTTGACGATCGCGCTGCTCGCGGCGCTCGGTCAGGACGATGAGGTGGCGATGCATGTGAGGGCGACTGCCAGTACCGGCGCGAGCGCGACCGACATCGCCGAGGCCCTGATGCATGTCGCCGTCTATGCCGGCGTGCCGGCGGCGAACCACGCGATCAAGATCGCGAAGAAGACCCTTGCCGAGATGGAGGCAGCGTCACAATGAGCCAATCCTACTTCCAGCGCGACCGAGACTGGCATCCGGCGCCCTTCACGCCGTCCTACAAGACCTCCGTCCTGCGGTCGCCGCGACACGCGCTCCTCTCAATGCCGACGACCCTGTCAGAAGAAACCGGTCCGGTCTTCGGTCATGACATGCTTGGCCCTCTCGACAACGATCTCATCCGCAATTTCTCGCAAGACGGCGGCGACGCGATCGGGCAGCGTATTGTGGTCTATGGCCGCGTCCTCGATGAGAACGGGCGGCCCGTTCCCGGCGCGTTGGTCGAGGTCTGGCAGGCCAATGCGGGCGGACGCTACCGCCACAAGAAGGAAGGCTATATCGCCGCGCTAGACACGAATTTTGGCGGCTGCGGCCGCGCCATCACCGACGCGGACGGGCGATACGAATTTCGCACGATCAAGCCAGGCGCCTATCCTTGGCCGAACGGCGTCAACGACTGGCGGCCAGCCCACATACACTTCTCGGTTTTCGGCCATGCGTTCGCGCAGAGACTGATCACCCAGATGTACTTTGAGGGCGATCCGATGATCTGGCAGTGCCCGATCGTGAGGACCATCCCTGACGACAAGGCCATCGAGCAGCTCGTCGCCGCCCTCGACCGCGCCGAGACCATTCCGATGGACAGCCTCGCCTACAAGTTCGACATCGTTTTGCGCGGCCGCCGCTCAACGATGTTCGAGAACCGGATGGAGGGCAACTGATGACCCAGCGCCTCGACCGCTTAAAGGAAAGCCCCTCCCAGACCGCCGGGCCTTACGTCCATATCGGCGCGACGCCGAACTGGGTGGAGATCACCGGTGTCTGGAAGGAGGACCTCGGCCTCGTTATCGCTGGCCCGGACACGAAGGGCGAAAGTATCCTGATCAAGGGACGGATCCTAGACGGGTCCGGCGAGTCGGTCCGCGACGCGCTCGTTGAGATCTGGCAGGCGGACGCGGACGGGCTTCATCCCTCGCCCGCCGAGATGCGCGGCAATGCCGATCCGGCCTTTACTGGCTGGGCGCGCCAACCGGTTTCGGACGCCGACGGCAGCTTCAGCTTCAAGACGATCCGCCCCGGCCGTGTGCCCTACCCGGACGGTCGCCTGCAGGCTCCGCATGTCACGGTATGGATCGTCGCGCGCGGCATCAATCTCGGCCTACACACGCGGGTCTACTTCAGCGACGAGGTGGAGGCGAACGCAACTGACCCGGTTCTGTCGCGCATTCCCGATCCGGCTCGCCGCAGCACGCTCGTCGCGCCGAAGTCGATGTGCGGCGACATCCCTGGCTTCACCTTCGACATCCGCCTTCAGGGCGAAGGCGAAACCGTCTTTCTGGACATGTGACGAACACGATGGACAAAACCATTTCTAACCTTTCCGAGGCGGTCGCCGGCATATTCGACGGTGCCGTGGTGATGATCGGCGGCTTCGGCGGCTCCGGTGCACCAATCGAACTGATCCATGCACTCATCGATCGCTATCTAGCGACGGGAGCCCCCAAGAACCTCACTGTCGTTAACAATAATGCCGGCAACGGGCATGTGGGCCTTGCCGCGCTCATTGAGCAGGGCATGGTCAAGAAGCTGATTTGCTCCTTTCCGCGATCCGCCGATCCGAGCGTCTTCACTAAGCGCTATCTCGCCGGCGAGATCGAGTTGGAACTCGTGCCCCAGGGAACGCTCGCCGAGCGCATCCGTGCGGGCGGCGCTGGTATTCCAGCCTTCTACACGCCGAGCAGCTATGGCACCGATCTGGGTGCGCACAAGCCGGTCGAGACATTCGAGGGAAAGCCCTACGTGCGTGAGGCCTGGCTCAAGGCGGACTTCGCCCTAGTCAAGGCATTGAACGGCGACCGTCTCGGCAATCTCGTCTTCAACAAGGCGGCCCGCAACTTCGGGCCGGCAATGTGCATGGCCGCAAAGACAGCGCTCGTCCAGGTCTCCGAGATCGTCGAGCCGGGGGTGATTGATCCTGAACATGTCGTCACTCCCGGCATCTTCGTTCAAGGCTTGGTCGAGGTTGCAAATCCGGCCCAGGAAGAGTTCTTGAACCGCGCCAACGCCGTCTATCCGGAGCCTGCCGCAGAATGACCACCAGCCTTTCCTCCACTCAGATTGCCTGGCGCGCGGCCCAGGACATTGCCGACGGTGCCTATGTCAATCTCGGCATTGGCTTTCCCGAGATGGTGGCCCGATTCCAACCACCCGGCCGGTCGGCGATCTTCCACACCGAGAATGGGATTCTCGGCTTCGGCGAAGCGCCAACCGCCGGCGAGGAGGACTGGGACCTGATCAATGCGGGCAAGAAGGCGGTTACGTTGAGGCCTGGCACCGCCTTCTTCGACCATGTGGATTCCTTTGCGATGATCCGGGGGGGCCATCTCGACGTCGCGATCCTAGGCGCCTACGAGGTCGCAGAGACCGGCGATCTCGCCAACTGGTCGACGGGGCCGAAGGGCGTTCCGGCTGTCGGCGGGGCAATGGATCTCGTGCACGGGGCCAAGCGCGTCGCCATAATCACCGATCACGTGACCAAACACGGCAAGCCGAAGCTCGTGAAGACCTGCTTGCTGCCGCTGACCGGCATTGGATGTGTCACCCGCGTCTATACGAGCCTTGCGGTCATCGACATCGAGAACGCCCGCTTTGTCCTCCGGGAAAAACTGCCCTCACTCTCCCTCGACGAGTTGCAGGCGATGACCGGCGCCGAGCTCGTCGTCCCCGAGACCGTCGCCGACCTCGCCACGCCGGAGCTTTAAGATGCCCGAAGCCTTTCTCTGCGCTTATGTCCGCACGCCGATTGGCCGTTTCGGCGGCGCGCTCGCGACCGTACGCGCCGACGATCTCGGTGCCGTTCCACTGAAGGCGCTGATCGAGCGGCAACCTTCCGTTGACTGGGAGGCGTTGGACGATGTCGTTCTTGGTTGCGCCAACCAGGCTGGCGAGGACAATCGCAACGTCGCGCGAATGAGCCTCCTTCTTGCCGGTCTGCCGGAGAACGTCTCGGGAACGACCATCAACCGGCTCTGCGGGTCGGGCATGGACGCGGTGATGACAGCCGCGCGCGCCATTAAGGCCGGCGAGGCGGAGCTGATGATCGCCGGCGGCGTCGAATCAATGAGCCGGGCGCCCTTCGTCATGCCGAAGGCCGAAAGCGCATTTTCGCGCCATGCCGAAATCCACGACACGACCATTGGCTGGCGCTTCGTCAACCCGGTGATGAAGGCCCAATATGGCGTCGATTCCATGCCGGAGACTGGCGAGAACGTCGCAGAAGACTACAGCGTCGGCCGCGCCGACCAGGACGCTTTCGCCCTGCGCTCGCAGGAGAAGGCAGCCGCCGCACAGACGAGTGGGCGCCTCGCCCGCGAGATCGTTCCTGTTTCGGTCCCGCAGCGGAAAGGCGATCCCAAGATCTTTGCAATTGACGAGCATCTCCGCGCGACGAGCCTCGAAGCCTTGGCCATGCTCCCGACTCCCTTCCGAAAGGGTGGTTCGGTGACGGCGGGCAACGCCTCGGGGGTTAATGATGGGGCAGCGGCGCTGATCGTGGCGAGCGAAGCGGCAGCGAAACGCCATGGCCTGACGCCGATCGCACGCGTTCTTGGTGGTGCGGCGGCGGGAGTTCCGCCGCGTGTCATGGGCATCGGGCCGGCGCCGGCCTCGAAGAAGCTAATGGCACGGCTCGGCCTCGGACAGCACGACTTCGACGTGATCGAACTCAACGAAGCCTTTGCAAGCCAAGGAATCGCAACTTTACGTGATCTCGGGCTCTCGGATGACGACCGCCGCGTAAATCCAAATGGCGGAGCCATTGCCCTCGGCCACCCCCTCGGCATGTCAGGCGCGCGCATCACCGGAACGGCGGCGCTCGAACTCTCGCTGTCCGGCGCCCGCCGAGCGCTTGCCGCCATGTGCGTCGGCGTCGGTCAAGGCATCGCCATCGCTCTCGAACGGGTCTAGGTAAGGCCGAATGGCGCCGCTTCTCGCATCACTTGTCGGCGATTCGGACGTCGCAGCGCTCTTCGAGCCGGCCGCAGAGATTGGGGCGCTCCTGCGCTTCGAGGCCACGCTTGCCGCTGCGCAGGCGACCTGCGGCGTGATCGCGGACGGCGTGGCCGAGCGTATTGCGCTCGCTTGCGAGAAGCTCACGTTAGACGAGACCGTGCTGCAAGCTGGCCTTGCACAGGACGGTGTCGTGATCCCGGCCCTTCTGCGCGAACTCCGCAAGACCACCGGAGACGCAAGCGACAAGGTTCATCTCGGCGCCACCAGCCAAGACGTCATTGATAGCGGCCTCATCCTGCGGATGAGAGCCGTTCTGACGCTTTTGGATGAGCGTATCGCTTTGGTGCTTGACGAGATCGAGCGACACGAGGGACAAGCCGGCGCCTATCCGCTGATGGCGCAGACCCGCATGCAGGCTGCCCTCCCCTTTACCGTCGCCAGTAAGCTTGGGACGTGGAAACGCCCATTGGAAAGCCATCGCGAAAGAATCGCCGCGTTGTCCAGTACACTTCCGATTCAGCTCGGCGGCCCCGTCGGTGACGGAACGAGCTTCGGCCCAAAATATGAGCTGATCCGCGCTGAGACTGCGCGGCGTCTCGACCTTCGCGACACGTCGCCGTGGCATTCGGACCGCAGCATCATTCTCGACATCGGCCAAGTGCTGGCGCTTCTTGCCGGCACGCTCGGCAAGCTCGGTCAGGATGTGGCCTTAATGGCCCAAAGTAAGGTGAGAGCGGTCGAACTGACGAGCGGAGGCGGCTCCTCGGCAATGACCCACAAGACCAATCCAGTCGGCGCCGAGATTCTGGTCGCGCTCGGCCGCTTCGCAGCGGGTCTCATGGGAACGCTGTCGCAGGCGATGATCCACGAGAACGAGCGTTCGGGCGCCGCGTGGACCCTCGAATGGATGGTCCTGCCACAATTGGCGGAAGCGACCGGAGCAGCGACGAGCCATGCGGCGGCACTCTTAGCGCAGATGCGCTTTGGAACGCACGACGGTTGAACTGCGTCGAGTCCGGCAGATTAATTGTCTGAATAACGGACGGTCCGGGGTTCGATCAGCTTACCATTCCTGCATGTGATGCGCGCGGCCGGATCGCTTTGAGAGGGGGCGTAGCGCCTCGCCAGCAAAACCCGTTCGGTCGATGCCCAGGCCTATTCGCCCTACGGCCGATTGAGGTCAGTCAGGGATGACGGCTACGGGCGTGATCTCAACCAAGATGTCGGGGTGAGCGAAAGCGGCGGTGGTCAGAAGGGTGCTCGCCGGGAAATCCTTCCCATATATGTCTTTGCGAATTTCGGTGAAGACCTGCGAGTAGCGGCCGTCGGAGATCGAGACGTTCATCCAAACAACATCCGTTAGACTGCCGCCGACGCGGCCAAGGGTCGCTTCGAGATTCTTGAAGGTCTGGCGGACTTGGTGCTCGAATTGGCCAGCGAGCGACTGACCGTCATCATCCATGAAACCTACATGGCCGGCTAACCAGACTATCTTGCCGCCTTTGGTCACGACGGCCGGGGAGTAGGCGTATTTAGCCTCCCAGGTGGGCTCTAGGGTGGTTTTCGTGAATGCCATGGATCGCTTCCTTAGGTTTTTTGGGAGAGTGCATCTGCACGTTTCCGCTCGACACACGGCGCACGCGTGACGACAGCTTGTACTGCAAGGGTCGGACATTTGGATTGTGCGGGATTAGGTGAATGGCTGTTGACGCAGCTCAATCTGGTGGGAGTTCATTGAGGTCGCAGTTGTGCGGGCAGATCGGCGGGACGCGCGCCATTGGCAAGATCAAGGGCGGCCATCCAGACGTCGCGGGCGCGCAGGAGTGGCGTCGCGCGAACCGCGAGCGTCTCACCGTCGAATACGATCTCTTCGCCGTCCCAATGCTCCGGCTGGAGATCGCGGAACTCGACGTTCAGGTGAACGTCGCTGTGATAATTCAAATGACGGATTGCACGTACCGGTAGCGTCGCGGCGAGCGCTGCGTCAGGCCGCCATGCGGCCTCTTCCTCGGTCAACCCTTCCCGTATACCTTTTACCGCCAGAGCTAGCGACCGCGCCCGGTAGCTGACATTGGCGACGAGGTGTGCCCGGCTCATGCCTTCGCGCCTTGAGGGCACAGCAAAGTCTCTGTCATCGAGCTCATTAACCTTTCGGGCGAAGAAGGCGGCTCCTCGCCGGGCGAGCAGGAGTTCATCCACCGGGGCATTGTGAGCATCGTAGCGCGCGCCTTGGCCCTGCCTTGCCCTTAGGCCCTCACGCGCCGCCTGATAGATATCGGACGATGGCATCAATCTTGTCCTTTCATCCTCGTGCGCGAGAAGTGCAGCCGCTCCATGATCGGCGCATCGGAAAAGGCGAAGAGATCGAACTGCGTCTCGGCCTGTAAGGAGAATGGGATCCAGGACGGAACCACAAACATGTCCCCCTTCTCGAGCTGGTACGTCTTGCCGCCCAAGACCACCGCCCCCTTTCCGGAGAACACTTGAAAGACACTCGATCCGACATCCTGACGCGAGGGCGTTTCGGTGCCGTCCCTCAGACGGTGAAACTCGCAACGGATCGTTGGCATGACATCGCCGCCCGTCGTCGGATTAACGTATCGGATCGCCGCATGTCCCTGCCCGACCGTAGCCGGCTGGCCCTCATCTTCAAGAAGCAGCTGCTCAGTCAGCGCCCGGTCGGTGTATTCCCACCGATAGGCGCCAATCGGCGAGGAGACCGCGTCCTGAAGCTGCGACAGCGGCCTCAGACCCGGATTGCACCAGAGCCGCTCGCCACGCGAGAAGTTGGGCGTGGCGTAATCCGTGACGCGATCCGAGCCAAATTCAAAGAAGCCCACATCCATTTGCTGACTAAAGGGAATGTCGAGCCCGTCGATCCAGGCCATGGGCGCGTCGCGATCGTTGTGATGACCGTGGAAGTTCCAGCCTGGGGTCAGCAGGAGATCGCCACGCGACATGCGCACCGGATCGCCGTTGACAACGGTCCACACCCCCTCACCCTCGACCACAAAGCGGAAGGCGTTCTGCGAGTGGCGGTGCTCGGGCGCGGTCTCGCGGGGGCCGAGATACTGGATGGCGGCCCAAAGCGTCGGAGAAATATAGGCATTTGGCGCAAGGCCCGGATTGGCGAGACCGATCGCTCGACGCTCGCCACCTCGCCCTACCGGTACGAGTTCGCCGGATTTCTCGGCAAGCGGCAGAAGATCGGCCCACTTCCAGACGAAGGGGACCGCTTTCGATTTCGGATGGACCGGCATCAGATCGCCAAGCTGTGTCCAGAGCGGGATCAGATGGTTGTCGGCAAAGCCCTTGTAGAGCGCGCGCAGTTCCGGCGTATCCTCGGGCTGCATGGCGTGGTTGACGCTTTCGTGGGTCACGGCCTCGTTCATGACAATCCTCCGTTTCGTTGTCTCATTGCCGCCCGGGCGGGCTCAGGCAGTATCGGGTTGATTGGGGGGCGCGGCGTCGCGGAAAGCCGGCAGGGCGTCGAGCCGGGCAAAAATGCCAGCGATCACGGGCCAAGTGGCAATGTCGACCTCGAACCGCTTGTTGTTCCAGACCTGCGCATAGAGGCAGAGATCGGCGAGGCCCGGGGTGTCGCCATGGCAGAATTGGCCGGTCTCGGCATCTCGGGCGAGCATGGTTTCCAGCGCGTCGAAAGTGGTCCTCACCCAATGGGCGAACCAGGCTTGCAGGGCAGCCTCGTCCGCGCCGAGATGCTCGGCAAGATAGCTGAGGACCCTGAGGTTGTTGAGCGGGTGAATTTCGAGCGCGATCATCTGGGCGAGCGCCCTGACTCGAGCGCGTCCATCTGCGTCCTTCGGCAGCAGGGCGGGCTCGGGGTGGGTCTCCTCCAGCCATTCGATGATGGCGAGCGACTGGGTGAGAACCTTCCCGTCCTCCCGTTCTAGGGACGGCACGAGCCCCTGTGGATTGATCTTCAGATAATCCGGCGTCCGCGTCTCACCCTTGCGCAGGACGTAAGCGATCTGATCATATTCCAGGCCCTTGAGGTTCAACGCGGCCCTGAGCCGCGTTGACGTCGAGGACCGGAAGAAATTGTGCAGCGTCAGCGTCAGCGTCAGCGCCATCGTCACGCCTCGCGGGGTCCGATGGTGGAGGTGATCTCGCCCAGACCTGCGATCGAGACGACGCAAGTGTCGCCCGGTTTCAGCGGCCCGACGCCCGCCGGCGTGCCGGTCATAATCAGGTCGCCGGGGCGCAGTTCGACCGACTGCGAGAGGATAGAGACGATCTCGTCGACGCCCCAGATCAGCTCGGCAAGATCAGCATCCTGTTTCACCTCGCCATTGACGGTGAGGCGGATCGAGCCTTCCTGCGGGTGACCCGTGTCCGCTACTGGATGGACAGGGCCGATGACGGCTGAGCGGTCGAAGCTCTTGCCCATGTCCCAAGGCCGGCCCTTGTCGCGGGCGGCGAGCTGGAGGTCGCGGCGCGTCAGGTCGTTTCCAACCGCGTAGCCCCAGATATGGGACAGCGCGTCGGCGTCGGGGATGTTCTTCCCCGCTGTGCCGACGACGGCGACGAGTTCGGCCTCGTAGTGAAAATTCTCAGTCTCGGGCGGATAGGCGATCGTCTCGCCGTCCATCACCACGGCGTCCGCGGGCTTAGTGAAGAAGAAGGGCAGCTCACGGTCCGGATCCTTGCCCATCTCGCGCGCATGAGCGGCATAGTTTCGCCCGACGCAGAAGATGCGGCGCACCGGCAGGCGATCCTCACTGTTTGCGACAGCGGTGGTCGGGACGGGAGCCGGCGAGAAAACATAAGCCATTCAATCTTCCTTCATTGCAGAGGTACGCATTCCAGCGGGCGAAGCGGCGGCGGTCAGCTCCGCACCGTCTCGGTCCGCTTGTCGTTTGAGGTTTCGCGCCCGAGACCCCAGGCTACGGCCAGACCGAGCAGACCTACGCCATTGATCCAGAGCGTCAGCTCGCCGCCGATGCCCGGCGGCAGGAGCAGGGCGGCACCAGCGATACCGATGAGGATGCGCCTGACGATGCCCGCCGACCCGTGCAGCCAGCCAATGAAGGCGGCCGAGATCGCATAGACGCCGAGGACGGCAGTGACCACCGCGATCAGGCTGTCGAGCGGGCTGCCGATGAGAAGAAGCCCCGGCGAGAAGACGAAGAGGAAGGGCACGATATAGGCCGTCCAGCCGAAGCGCATGGACTCGAAGGCCGTGTCCATGGGCGAAGCCTTGGCGATCGAGGCGGCGAAGAAGGCCCCGATTGCGATCGGCGGCGTCACCATGGACATCATGCCGAGATAGAAGATGAAGAGATGGGCGGCGATCGGCTCCACCCCTGTCTCGACCAGCGAGGGCGCGACGAGGACGGCGAGCAGCAGATAGACACCGACCGTCGGCATGCCCATTCCGAGGACGAGGCAGACGGCGGCCGCGATGAGGAGAAGCAGGAAGAGATTGCTCTGCCCGAGATCGACCAGCGCGAAGGTGACTGCGAAGCCGAGACCGGTGACGTTGAGAACGCCGATGATGAAGCCGGCAGCGGCCGAGATCATGATGATGTCGGTGATCGAGGCACCGGTCTCGACGAAGCAGCCCCAGAGATGGCGGAGTGCCATGCGGGTCTCGCCGTAGCCGACCGTAAGCCCGATCGCGAGCGCCGCGCCGGCACCCCAGAGCGCCGCCGCTTCCGGCCGTTGGTTGAACCAGAAGAGCGCGATCACAATTGCTGCGAACGGCAGTATGAACACCCAGCCCCGCGACATCACCTGGCCGATTGGCGGCATGTCCTCGCAATCAACCGGCTTGATATCCTGCTTGGCGGCGAGAAGATCGGCCTGTGCGAAGAGCGAGACGTAATAAAGAAGCGCTGGCACGATCGCCGCCACGACGATCTCGGCGTAGGGCTTCTGCAGGATATCGGCCATTAGGAAGGCGACGGCACCCATGACAGGCGGCGCAATCTGCCCGCCGGTGGAGGCTACGGCCTCGACGGCGGCGGCGGTGGTGCGGCGGAAGCCGGAATTGATCATCAGGCGGATCGTCACGACGCCGGTCGCGACGATATTGGAGACGACGACGCCGGAGATCGAGCCGAAGAGGCCGGACGCGACAATCGAGATTTTCGCCGCCCCGCCCCGCCGGCGGCCCATCGTGGCCGAGGCGATGTCGTTGAAGAAGTCGGCTCCGCCGGAATGGAGGAGAAGTTGGCCAAAGAAGACGAAGGCGATGACGACGGTCGCCGCGACGTTGAGCGTCAGGCCGAGAAGCCCGTTTGGATCGAAGGCGAGATAGACCGCCATGCGGGCAGGTGCGACCTCGCGCGTCTGCAGTATGCCCGGCACCAGATGGCCGATCAGGCCGTATCCGGCGATCACTAGGACGACGATGACGAGCACCCAGCCGACACAGCGGCGCAGCGCTTCGAGCACGAGAAGAAAGAGCAGGATGCCGGCGATCAGCGCATCCCAGGGCAGCATCAACGCCCGGCCGACCAGCGAGGGATAGAACCAGGCGACGTAAAGGGAAAGCCCGAACCCGATCGCGGCGAGCAGGATGTCGAGGGCGCCGGGGCCCCGGCGCGCAGAGGTCCCGCCCTGCATGTCGTTCTGGCCAAGGAAGACGAGGGCGAGGCTGAGGCCCAAGACGACGGCGAGGAACTGTTCAGTGTAATAAGAATAGCCGAGGCGCGAGCCGGTATCGGCCGCCTGCGCGAGCGACAGAAGCGTGAGGAGGCCGGCAAGCGCGGCCTTCACCGCGCCGGCCCAGCGCGGTCCGGCCTCCGCGACCAATGGCCCGCCGGTCTCGTCTGATAGCTCGGATCGTTCGTCGATCGCCATTCGTTTGCCTTGAGCGAAGGATTGGCGAGAGACCCGCATGGCCTCCCGCCTTGAGGTCAGGGACGGCCGATCAGTCGGCCGCGCCCTGCGCGACGCCGCGTCCCTCGAAGAATGCGACGGCCGCCGGGTGGTATTCGACGCCCGGATAAGCCTTGTAGGCGGTCTCCAGATTGAGCGCGCGCAGCGGAGGATAGGCTTCGCCAATCGCCGCCGCCTCGTCGAATAGGACGGTCAGAAGCGTCTTCACCTGTTCATCGGAGACGTGGGTTCCGGCGACGAGGATGTTGTCCCAAGTCACGAAGGCCATCGACTCCTTGACGCCGACGCGAGGCGGCGCTGGCGTCACTTCGGAAAAGTAGAATGCCGGGCGCACCTTCTGGATCTCGGCGAGGTTCTCGTCGCTCGGATCGACCGTCAGGAAGCGGACGCCACCAACCGAGGCGTCGACCTCGGCTACCTTCGGCCCGCCGACGGCGAAGAAGGCGCTGTCGACGCGGCCCGAGGCCATGTCGTCTGAACCGCGAATAAGCTCCGGGACGGGCACCTGATCGACGTCATCCCAGGTGAGACCGCCAGCGGCGAGGATTGCTGTGATGTGCGGGCGGGCGATCGGGAAGGCGTCCCAGCCGGACGGAACGCTCTTGCCCTGAAGGTCCGCGACCGCCGTCATTCCGGAGTTTTCCTTGACGTAGAGCCCGATCGGAAACGGGTTGATTCGCGCGACGACGCGCAGGTTCGTAAGTGCGGCCTCGTATTCGCCGCTGCCTTCCACCGCCGTGATCACGTCGTTGACGTCGTTCAGCGAGAACTCGGCCAGCCCCTCGTTGACCGACTGCATCATCTGGGCATTGCCGCCATAGGGCTGGACGACCATGCGAATGCCGCCGCTCTCGCGCGCCTTCCCGGCGATCACGGTCGCCATCGTGTTCCAGACCGAGCCCTGCGGCGGCGTCGAAATCGACGACACCTGCGCATGGGCCGTGCCCGCAAGGCCGATCGCAAATCCCACGGCGATCACCGTTTTCATGAATTTCATCTGTTTCCTCCCATTGGCGTCGACGTTCTCCGTCGGCTCGATTGCAGCCCTCAGCGGGACCATGAACGACGGCCACTCCCCCCGTGTTCGTTCGTGCCGCCCTTCAGCCGCCCTTCACCAGCGCCTGACGGTCGATCTTGCCGGTGCCGGTCTTCGGCAGTTCGTCGACGAATTCGAAGAGGCGCGGAGACTTGTAAGGGGTGAGCTTCGTCTTGACGTAGTCGCGCAGCTTCGCGGTCAGCACCTCGTCGGCTTCGACACCGGCCTTCAGTGCGACGATCGCCCTCAGCGCCATGCGCCGGTCTTCCAGCTGATGGGCGAGGACTGCGCATTCATGGACCTCCGAGTGATCGTTGAGGCAGCGCTCGACTTCGAGCGGCCACACCCATTGGCCCGACACCTTGATGAGGTCATCGGCGCGGCCCTGAAAGTAGTAGAAGCCGTCCCGCTCCAGAAAGCGGTCGCCGGTATAGAGCCAGTCGCCGCGCATGGTGTCAGCGGTCTTGTCCGGCCGGTTCCAGTAGAGCGGCGCATTGGAATGGCCACGCACCAGCATGACGCCTTCCTCGCCGGGTTTCGCCGGCTCTCCCTCGGGCGTTTCCAGCCGCACCTCGTAACCCGGAACGCGGGCGCCGGCAGCGCCGATCCGGTGATCGTCGAGCCGGTTCGAGAGATAGACGTGGAGCACCTCGGTCGAGCCGAGGCCCTCCGTCGGCCCGTGTCCGACGAGCTTTTGCCAAGAGTTGTAGACGTCCTCCGACAGGATCTCGGCAGCCGACATCGACTGACGAACCGAGGAAAGATCGCGAGCCGCGACGCCCTCGGCGCGACAGAGCGCGGTGAAAAGCGTCGGCAGGCCGAAGAAGACGGTCGGCCTGAAGGTCTCGATCGAATCGAGCACCGTATCCGCCTTCGGCTGGCCAGGCACGAGCAGCGCCGTCGCTCCGACGGAAAACGGGAACACGATCGAATTGCCGAAGCCATAGGCGAAATACTGCTTCGGTACCGAATAGCAGATGTCCTCGGGCTTCAGCTTCAGGACATGTGCCCCAAAGCTTTCCTGGATATAGGCCATGTCGTGATGGAGATGGACGATGCCCTTCGGACGGCCGGTCGTGCCCGAAGAATACATCCAGAAGGCCATGTCGTCCGGCCCGGTATCGGCGCAGGGAAGATCGCCGGGACGGCCCGCAATGAAATCCGCCGCCGGAATGCGGTCGGGGCCCAGGGCCTCGCCATTGGCGACGATCGTCTTCTCGAGCGCGGTTCCCTTCACCGTCTCGCCGTCGAAGATCTTCGAAAAGCTTGCATCGACCAGCGCGAGCCGCGCGCCGGAATCGGCGAGGAAGAAGTTCAACGTATCCGGCGGCGTTAAGATGTTGAGGAGAACCGGCACGAAGCCGGCACGGACGGCCCCGAAGAAGGCGGCCGGAAAGACCGGCGTGTCGTCGAGGAAAAAGGCGATGCGCTCGCCCCGCTTCAGCCCAAAGTCTTGAAACGCATGGCCCCAGCGCGAGGCCTCGTCCACGAGCTCGGCATAGGTGAAGGTGCGGCCGGGCCCTATGATGGCGGACTTTTCCCGATTCAGCGTCAGGTTCTGCCAGAGAATCTCCGAACAGTTACGATGCGCCGCGCGATCGAAGCCGATCTCTGCGATGGCCGGAGCATCGTCGCCGACCGGATCGCTGATCGCATTCACTTCCGTGTGCCCGCTGTCCGAAGGCCGCATATGCGCCAGACCCGACATGTCTTCTCCTTCTCCCGTATGCCTCGGCGCCTATGGGTCACCGGCGCATCTCCCTATCTGTCGGAAATCACCGCGCTTCCGCTGTTCCGGAACGCGGCGCCTTCAGTTCGCAAGGGCTCGTTGCTTTTCGTATTCGGCGGCAAATCCGGGCGCTATCTTGCGCAGGCGTTCTTCGCTCATGCGGCCGGAGCGCATCAGGTAGTCGTAGGCGAAGTCGAGCGGCGACTTGCCCATCTTTTCGCCAAAGCTCTCGTACCAGGTCGCCGAGGTGTTGGCGGCGGCGACGATCTTGCGGGCGATCGGCTGACGCTGTTCCTGATAGGTCTTCAGCGCCTCGTCGACATCGTCGTGGGCCGCAAGCGACTTCACGAGCGCGATGGCGTCTTCCATCGCAAGCCGCGTTCCCGAGCCGATCGAGAAATGCGCCGTGTGGACCGAGTCGCCGAGAAGCACCTTGCGGCCCGAAACCCAATTCGGGCACCATAGGCGCGGGAACTGGCGCCACATCGATTTGTTCGTGACCAGCGCCGTGCCCCTCAAAACATCTTCGAAGAGCTCGCTGCAGAGCTTCGCGCTCTCCCCCTCGCCCATCTCGCCGAAGCCGAAGGCCCTGTAGGTCGCGTCCTCACATTCCACGATGAAGGTGCTGCGATCAGGCGAGAAGCGATAATGATGGGCGTTGAGCGGGCCTTTGTCGGTCTCGATGAAGGTCTGGGTCAGCGTATCGAAGGGGATGGTCGCGCCGAACCAGGCGAAGTGATTGTCGAAATAGTCGACGCTCGGCGCGAAGTCCCGCTCGAAGGACCGACGCACCAGCGAATTCAGCCCGTCCGCGCCGATCACGAGATCGGCCTTCAAATCGTCCAGGGATTCGACGACCGTGTCGAAGCGGATGTCCACGCCGAGGGAGCGGGCGCGCTCCTTCAACAATTCGATCAGCTCGAGGCGGCCGATCGCCGTGAAGCCGACGCCATCGAGCGTGACCTGCCCGTCCGGCAGGTTCAGCGTCATGTCCTGCCAGCGCTCCATGTGCGGGGCGATCAGTTCATGCGTCTCCGGGTCGTCGGCCTTCAGGAAGCCGAGCGCCTGATCGGAAAACACAACGCCAAAGCCGAAGGTCGCCCCTTCCGGGTTCTGTTCGGTCACGCGGATGCTGACATTCGGCATGAGCTTGCGAAAAAGAATGGCGGTGTAAAGTCCGCCCGGGCCACCGCCCAAAATCTCGACGCTCGACAGGTTGGACATCGTTTCTCCCAAGTGTCCCTGACAAACGGAAAGCTAGACACGTTTATCATGATATGCAATCCATCCCGCATTATCAAAATCTTCCCTCCCTCAGAAAGCGGCAAGGAACCGAGCGGAATGGCGGTATCGAGCCTTTGTTCTCACAACCGTTTCCGCAATCTTCCGATCGCCTTAAAGGCCCTGCCGAAAGGGGGTGCACATCATGGCTGAAGAACACGCGAGTGGTCTGAAGTCGCTTCAGGCGGCCTTGAGCGTCCTGACCTTCATTGCACGACAGAACGGGCCGATGACCCTGTCTGAGATCGCCCGCAATTGCGGAATGCCAGTCAGCAAGGTGCATCGCTATCTCGCCTCCTTTATGCAGGCGGGTCTCGCCCGCCAGGAAGGACGCTCGGGACGCTACGATCTCGGTCCGGCCGCGATGCAGCTTGGGCTCGCGGCGCTCGCCCGCAACGATTTCGTCAACCGCACGGCTGACGGCCTGCCGGATCTCGCCCTCGAAACCTCGATGACGGCACTCCTCTCGGTCTGGGCGAACGAGGGCGCGACGGTCGTGCGCTGGGAGCGCAGCGTCTCGCCCGTCGTCACCTCGATGGGCCTCGGGACGACATTGCCGCTCCTTACTTCCGCAACGGGTCGCGTCTTTCTCGCCTGGGCGCCGCGAGCGCCGATCCAGGCGACGCTCGACAGCGAGCTGCGGCGCGCGGCCCGCAATCCCGCGCTTTTCCCGGATGTCGCGCCGACGAGAGCCGGCATCGCCCAGCTGACCGGCGACATCCGCGAACGGGGATACGCGACCGTCGACGGCCAGTTCATTCCCGGCCTCGTCGCGGCGGGGGCGCCAATCCTCGACTGGCAGGGCGAGGTGCAGGCCGCTGTCACCCTCGTCGGCGTCGATCCGGCGAGCGTCCTGCCCGACGCGCTGCCGGTTCAGACGCTGCTCGCCTTCTGCCGCAGCCGCTCCGTAATGCGGGAAATCGCCTGATCGCCCGCCTCGGCCGAATCCAAACAGGGACATGAGAATGAGCCAAGCACGCCAGAGCGCCGCATCGACCGAAGCCGCCACCGAAAGCGTGCTCGAAGACACCCGCAGGGCCAATCTCGCGCGTCTCTTCAAGCCGCAGTCGATTGCCGTGGTGGGCGCTTCGGCCGATTCCGCGAAAGCCGGGTCGCAGGCGCTGAAGACTCTGTCGCGCTTCCCCGGCAAACTTGTCTGCGTCCATCCGCGCGAGACGGAAATCCAGGGCTTTACCTGCTATCCGAGCTTTGCCGACCTACCGGAGCCGGTCGACCTCGCCGTGCTCGCCATTCCCGCCCAGCACTGCGTCAAGGCGGCGGCCGAAGCGGCCGAGCGCGGCGTAGGCGGCGTCTTCATCGTCTCGGGCGGCTTCGGCGAGACCGGCGCCGAGGGCGCGAAGCTTCAGGACGCGCTCGGCGAGATCTGCGCGCGGACCGGGCTGCGGCTGCTCGGCCCCAACACGTCGGGTTTCGTCAATCCCGCCGCCGGCTGCATCGCGAGCTTCGTGCCGGGCGTCGACACGATAGGGACCGGCCATGTCTCCGTGGTTGCCCAATCGGGCGGCGTCAATCTCAGCCTCGGCTATCTGCTCGATCGTCTCGGCGAAGGCGTCTCGATCGCGGCCGGTCTCGGCAATGCGGTCGATGTTGGCACGCGCGACATGCTCGACCTCCTCGCGGAGGACGAGAACACCCGCGCCATCGCGCTGCATCTGGAAGGCGTCACAGATGGCCGCGCCCTCTTTGAAACGCTGAAGCGGGTCACGCCGAGGAAGCCGGTCGCCGCCGTGGTGGCGGGCCGCGCCGATATCGGTGAATTTGCGGTCTCCCACACCGGCAATCTCATGGGTTCGCGCGAGCGCACCGTCGCGGCCCTGACGCAGGCCGGCGCCGTCGTCGTCGACACACTCGACGAACTCGCTCAGGCGGCCGCCGTATTCTCGCGCCGTCGCTTGCAGCCCAAGGCTTCGAACGCGATGGCGCTGATTACCGGCCAGGCGGGGCCGGGCCTTCTTATCACCGACGCACTGAAGGCGTCCGGCATCGCGCTGCCGGAACTCGGCCCCACGACAATGGAGAAGATCGAGGCCCTGTTGCCGCCGATGACCTTCATCAAGAATCCAGTCGACACCGGGCGTCCGGGGCCGGGATTTCCCGAAATCGTGCGGGCCGTCGCCGAGGACGAGGCTATCGACGCCGTCCTCGTCTTCGGGATCAGCGAACCCTCGGTGCTCGATCCGGCCACAGCCCTTCGTCCGGCCGAACAGGCGACCGGCAAGCCGATAGTCTTTGGCACGCTCGGCCCCGCGAAAGACCTCGAAAAGGCCCACGACGATCTCGCTGTCCTCGGGACGCCGATGGCGATCGGGCCCGACCGGCTGGCCCTTGCCGGCGTCGCGCTCGACGCCGATGCGCGCCACCAATGGCGGCTGTCGCATGCGGCCCGGACCACCCTCTCGCCCGTTCGCGAACAGCTGACGGGCCCGTTCGACGAAAGTGCCGCCAAGCAACTGATGCGAAGCTACGGTATCGCGGCACCGAGAAGCGTCCTTTGTAAAACCCGCGAGGCCGCGCTCGCCGCCTTCGGTGATCTGCAGAAGCCATTGGTCGTCAAGATCGCCGCCGAGGACGTTCCCCACAAGACCGAGGTTGGCGGCGTCATTCTCAATGTTCGCGACGAGCCAAGTTTCTCGGCTGCGCTCGACCGGATCGCCGCGATCCCGACTAAGACGCCAAACCGTGTTCTAATCGAGGAAATGGCGCCCGAAGGCGTCGAGCTGATCGTCGGCGCGGTCCGCGATCCATCATGGGGCCCCTGCGTCGTCATCGGCCTCGGCGGCGTGCAGGCCGAAGCCGTCTCCGATTCTGTCGTCGGCCTCGCGCCCTTGAGCGAGACGGATGCCGCCGTGATGCTCGAGGCCTTGCGCGGCAAGAAGCTTCTCGACGGCTTCCGCGGCTTGCCGAAATGCGACCGCACGGCCATCGCCTCCGTCGCGATCGCCGTAGGCCAGCTCCTCCTCGACCACCCCGAGATCACGGAAGTCGAGATCAACCCGTTGCGGGTGAACGAGACAAGCGCCGTCGCCCTCGACGCCCTCGTGGTGTTCGGCGAGAAATCTTAGCCCAATCAGCATGAGATTTCGGCGCGAACTCGGTAGTCCCCTTCATCCTGAGGTGCCACCAAAGACGGTCTCGACGGGCGATGGTCGCTCGGACGGGTGAATTCATCCAACCAACGTAAGCGTAGTCCTCAGGCCACGGCCGCGAGCGCGTCAGCGGGCCTGAACTGGCACGGCATGAGGTCTTTGATGCGCTGTTGGGATGGCCCTGGATGATCAACGTGACGACGGCGGCCATGTAGGCCTGGGGATCGACGCCGTTGAGCTTGCAGGTTTCGATCAGCGGGGCGATGACGGCCCAGTGGCCGGCGCCGCCGTCCGAGCCGGCGAACAGGGCGTTCTTCCGCGTCAGCGCCAGTGAACATGGCCCGCTCGACGGTGTTGTTGTCGATTTCGATGCGGCCGTCGCCGGCGAAGCAGATAAGGCCCTCCCAGCGTGAGAGCGCGTAGCGGATCGCCTCGGCGAGTTTGGTCTTCTAGCTGATGAGCTGAAGCTTCTCGCGCAGGAACGGCTCCAGCGCGTCGAGGATCGGCAGGCTTCCCTCTTGGCGTGCGAGTCGGCGGACCTCGGCAGGTCGCCCTTGGATCTCCGCCTCGATCTTGTAGAGCGCGGCAATGCGCTCCAGCACCTCCGAGGCGATCGGCGCGGGACCGGCAGCGGCCAGTCCGTAGAAGCGTCGACGGACGTGCGCCCAGAAAAAAGGCGAGTTGGACGCCACCCTTCTCAGCTAGCACCCTGTAGCCGCCATAGCCGTCGACCTGGAGAACGCCGGCAAATCCCTGGAGATGGGCGATGGGCCGCTCGGCCTTGCGGTCGGGCGCGTAGACATAGGCGACGGCAGGCGGATCATCGCCGTCGAAGGGACGATCGTCCCGGGCATAGGCGAAGAGTTGCCCCGTCTTCGTCCGCCCGCGTCCAGGATCGAGAACCGGCGCCGTGGTCGCGTCGGCAAACAGCTTGGTCGACGCCTTCAGGTGGCCCAGCAGCCGCTCGTGGACGGGTCGGAGCAGGAATGTCGCCCGGCCGACCCAGTCGGCCAAGGTCGAGCGGTCGAGATGGCCACCTTGGCGGGCGTAGATCTGCGCCTGGCGATAGAGCGGCAGATGGTCGGCATACTTGGACACGAGCACCTTTGCGACCCTCGCCTGGGTGGGAATGCCACCCTCGATCAACCGCGCCGGTGCCGGCGCCTGGACGACAGCGCCTTCGCAAGATCGGCAGCCGTAGCGAGGGCGGCGGGTGACGAGCACACGGAACTGGGCAGGAACGATGTCGAGGCGCTCGGCGTCCTCGCCTATGACATGCAGGGCATGCCGGCAGCATGGGCAGGCCTTGTCCTCGATGTCGACGACGGTCTCGATCCATGGGAGGAGCGCAAGCGTATGTCAAATCCATACACAGAACGATCTTCACATTGGATCGTCAGACTCAGCGCTCAGATCGAAAAACGGAAGGTGGGACCGGGACGACGCTTACCAACCAAGCATCACACCACTGAAGCTTTGGGTGGATTGGCGGCGGCGTTGGAGCGCCCTCGCCCCTCAGCTTTTTGCGCGGGCGAGCGCATCAGCTCAGGATGCTGGAAGCCTTGAGAGGATGGCTGCTGTTGACCTGCCGCTCAGAGCGGCATCTGATTGCGGATTTCCTTTTCCAGCATCGCCTCATACTCGGCGAATTCCCGGTCGTGGCGATTGCGCGGCCTCTCGAGATCGATGGGAAGATCCATCACCACGCCGCCCGGCGCACGGCCAAGCACGACGACCCGGTCAGAGAGGAACACCGCCTCGCGGATGTCGTGGGTGATGAACATTACCGTCTTGCGGGCCGTGGAGCAGATTTCCTCCAGCGCGTTCTGCATCGTCTCCCGCGTGAAGGCGTCGAGCGCCCCGAAGGGTTCGTCGAGAAGGAGGACCTCGGGGTCGATGGCGAGCGCCCGGCAGATGCCGACGCGCTGGCGCATTCCGCCCGACAAATGCGCCGGATAATAGGTCTCGTGCTCGGCGAGCCCGGTCATTCGCAGATATCTGCGCGCGATCTCGTAGCGCTCGTCCTTGGCCATGCCCAGGCTCTTCAGACCGAAGGACACGTTGTCGATGACGTTGAGCCAGGGAAACAGGGCATATTGCTGGAAGACGATGCCGCGATCGAGGCCCGGACCTCTGACTCGGCTCTCACCTACTAGGATATCGCCGCCGGTGATCGGCTCGAGACCGGCCGCCATGTTGAGGAGCGTGGACTTGCCGCAACCGGACGGGCCGATCACGCTGACGAAGGAAGCGTCCTTCAGCGTGATGTTGAGATCGTTGAAGATGACCGTCGAGTTCGAGGCGAACATGCGCCGGCTGCGATAGGCCTTGGAGACGTTGTTGACGTGAAGCTCGGCCATCAGTCGAGCTCCCTCAGCGTGCCCCAGCGCTGCACGGTCATCACTTCCAGAGGCCGCAGAAAGGCCCGTTCGATTAGAAGGCCGACAAGGCCGACGACGAACAGCCCGGCATAGAGCTGGCTCGAGAGGAACATCTCACGCGCCCAGTAAAGCCGATAGCCGAGACCGTTGCCGAGCGAGACCAGCATTTCCGCCACGATTAGAATGCGCCATGCGCGGGCGAATGCGAGGCGGAAGCCTGTGATGATCGAGGGCAGCGCCGCCGGTACGAGCACGCGGTAGAACAGCGAGAACCCGCTGGCGCCGAGCGAGCGGCCCGCATTGAGGATGGTCGGCTCGATCATCTTGACGCCGGACCATGTGCTGAGCGCCGTCGTCAGCACAACCTCGTAGACCAGGATGACGAGAATCGCTGTCTCGTTCAACCCGAACCACATCATGGTCAGGGGAAAGAAGGCCGTGCCGGGGATGGATAGAAGGAAACTCAGGCTTGGCGCGACGATCTTCTCGACGACACCGAAATAGCCCATGGCCGCTCCCAGAGCGACGCCGATGACGGAGCCAAAGACGACACTGATGGTGAGCCGGCGGAACGTCCCGGCGACATCCACCAGGAGGGTTCCGGTGACCGTCATGTCATAGAGCGAGGAGGCGACGGCGCTGATCGGTGGAAAGATGATCGGCGGGAAGATTTCCAACCGGGTCGTGATTTCCCAGAAGATCAGGATCCCGATAACCGGCAAGAGACCATAGGCCGCCGACTTGGCGAATCTCAGTCCCGAGCCCGGTAGGGCCGTCGCGCGGCGCATGTCTTCCATCGTCGAGATGGTCAATTTCGCCACCTTCATCCGACGTCCGCTTGAGCTTTCTCGGCGAATGACATGTCGAGAAGCCTCTCGATGTCGGGCTCGCTCTGGATGACGCTCTCGGCCTTCAGATAGGCCGAAATGTCGCGCATCTCGTCGATGCCCTGCTGAGGCAGGACGACCGTGTCGTAATAAGTCCCGCCATAAAGGACGGCGCGCACCGTCTCCTCGTCGAGGGCCCCGGCAATATCCCCGAGCTGGCTCTTCAGGATCTCGACCGTTTGATCCTGATTGGTCTCGACGAATTTTTGCGCCCTTCGCCACGCGGTCACATAGGTCTGGACCAGTTCGCGATCGCTTTCGACGAGTTCCGGCTTGGTCGCGAGGAGCAACGGATAATAGACGCCTGCCATCGTCTCGAAGTCCTGGGAGCTGATCGCCTCATATCCAAAACCGGCTGAAACGATGCGCGTCATCATCGGCTCCCAGCCAATCACGCCGTCAAAGGACCCGGACTGCATCGCCGTCGGCATGTCGCTGACTCGCAGATTGGTCAGCTCGAAATCGGACGCCCTCAAGCCGAGCTTCTGCAGGATGATCATGAAGGTCGTGTGCACCCCGGTCCCGAACTGGATGCCGATCTTCTTGCCCTTGAATGCCTCGAGCGTCTTTAGGTCCTTGTTCGCCTCGGAGGCGATCAGCTTACCGTAGTAGCCGTGGCTGTGGATGCCGATCACCTTGACCTCGGCTCCTTGTGCGACGGCCGGGATCAGTGCGGCGGGCGCGATTTCGGCGAATTCGATCTGTCCGGCGAGAAGGGCCTGGAGCGCTTCCGACCCGCGCTGAAGCGTCGTGATCTCGACGTCGAGCCCTGCATCCTCGTAGATGCCCTCGGCCTTGCCGACCGCGCTGATGATCGCGGTGAAGGCCGCGCTCGTCGCGTGGCTGGTCCGCCGGTTTGCGGCGCCGAAAGCAAGCCCCGGGGCGAGACCGGCTGCGCCGAGAGCGGCAGCGAGCGAAATGAATTCACGCCTTTGCATAAGATTTCCTCCCAAAAAATGGCCGCCCCGATCGTCCGGGGTCCGCCGGTCGTCCGATGATGGCCAAGGCCCGAGATCGGACTGCTCTCCTCCATCGCCAATCCTAGCAGAAAATTTCCAAGTTCGAAGATGAATTCCAAAATCCGGGCGATGACCAGTCCCAACCATCATTCCGTCATCGAAATTCTTGCAGCTTCCGGAGCGCGCTTCACCTGCGCTTCATGGTGCCCATCGGGAACGTGAAATTCGTCCCTTCTTTCGACGTGGAAGACGGCAAAGGTCTGGAATTGAGGGATCTCGACATCGTCGATCGAAGGCAGGCCGACGCGCCGATCGTCTCCCGAGGGCGCGAAACCATGCTCGTCCAGCTCGAGGATGGATCGTATCGGTTATGAGATTTCCTCATTCCGTATGGAATTTTTCGATATTCCAGAGCTTCCGTCGGAGGGATACTCCTTCAGGCCATGCGCAGGTGGTGGAGGACAGGACGATGGTGGACGACATTCGATCTCTCGAACGGACGACGACGGCCGAACAGGAGCGCCGCTGGGGTCTGATCCGCGAGATCATGCGGGCGCAAAGGCTCGATGCGGTCGTCTGCCAGTCGGCGAACAACATGACCGGCACGGGCGGATATCTGCGCTGGATGTCCGGGCATTCGGCCGCCGGTTCCTATCCGGTCTCGGCGATCCTGCCCGCCGATGGACCTCTGGTCTTCATCCGCCACGGCGCCTTCGGCGGCGTGGTCGAGCCGAACGCCGAACGTCTGCAAAGTGGCTTCGGGCAGATCATCCAGACCCCCACATTTCCGGCCGTCGAATATTCCATGGACTACGACGGCAGGCTGATCGCCGACGAGGTGAGGAAGCGCGGCTACCGGCGGATTGGTCTCCTCGGCGGCGCCGGCATGTATCACGCGATCGGTGCTGGGCTACGCGGCGAACTGGCCCGCTCGGTCGACATCGTCGACGTCACCCCCGAGATCGACCTCGTCAAGGCGATCAAGAGCCCGGAGGAAATGGACCTGATCCGCGCGGCGGCGCGGATGCAGGACGAGGTGATGGCAAAGCTCGTCGACTTCATCGAGCCGGGACGGCGCGACTACGAGGTTACGGCATTCGCCCAGTATACCGGGCAGCTCCTCGGCAGCGAGACCGGCTTCTTCCTCGGCTCCTCCTTCGCCTTCCCCGACGGATCGCTGCCGCTTCGCCAGCGCTCCGAACAGGGCCGGGAAATCCGCGAGGGCGATCTCGTCTTCATCCTCCTCGAAAATTCGGGCGCCGGCGGCATGTTCACCCATATGTCGCGGCTGATCTCGGTCGGCGGGCCCGCGCATGCGGAGTTGGAGGACACGTTCCAGAAGGTGCTGGACGTGCGCCGGTTCAATCTCGCGCAGATGGTGCCGGGCCGCGACTGCGCCGACATCTTCGCCGAATACAACGCCCATATGCGGGCGAACGGCTATCCGGAGGAGCGCCGCCTCCACGCCCATGGCCAGGGCCTCGACGTGGTGGAGCGGCCGCTGATCCGCTCCGACGAGACCATGGCGCTCGCCGGCAACATGAATCTCGGCGTCCATCCCTTCATCTTCGACGATCAGAAATTCGTCTCCTGCTGCGACAACTATCTCCTGCACGGCGACGGGATGATGGAGCGCGTGCATGCCTGCCCGGAGGACATCCTCGTCGCCTGAAGCTCTGGCCATGGCTAGGACTGCCCCGTCAGCCGTGGAGATCGAGGGAAAACAGCCACTCCTCGAACCGGGTGAGAATCTTCCGACCGCTGCGGTCGCCGGGATAGACGAGATAGCATTTATGCGGGCTTTGAAGGTCGAGGGGAAAGGGTTTGACGAGTTCGCCGCTCGCCAGTTCCTTTTCCATGAGCGCGGCCGGGGCGATCGCGACGCCGAGCCCGACGACCGCTGCCTGGAAGACCATCGGATAGGTCTCGAAGACGACCGTCTTGAAGGACGCGCCCCGCGCGGTCATCCGCGCCGACCATTCGCTCCAGAGCGGCACGTCGGAGGAATGCATCAGGATCGAGACCCGCGACAGGTGCTCGGGCGCCTCGATCCTGAAGCCCTCGATCAGATCCTTCGAGGCGACGGCCGTCACGGTCCAGGGCATGAGCTGGCGCCAGACATGGGGCGTGTCCGGCTCGCGGGCGAATTCGATCGAGGCATCGAGATTGCCGAAATTCGACTCCAGCCGCGTGTTCATGCGCGTCGCGAATTCGATGGTGATGTCCGGCTCGCTCTCGAAGAGGCGGGAGATGCGCGGGATCAGCCAACGGCTGCCGAAGCTCGCCGGCACGCCGAGGCGCAGGCTGCGCATGTCGTCGTTGAAGGCGATGAGGGAGGCGGTCGTCGCGCTGAGATCGGCGAGGATACGGCGGATGCTCTCGAAATACTGGGCGCCGGCGGGCGTCAGGCCGATGCCATGGGTGCGGCCGCTTTCGAAGAGCCTCAGGCCGAGCTGCTGCTCCAGCGCTGCAATCTGCTTGCTGACGGCGCTCTGGCTGAGCGAGAGCTCGCTCGCCGCCCGCGTGAAGCTCTTCAGGCGCGCCACCGCCTCGAAGGCGGCAAGCGCCTTCGTCGAGGGCAGGAGGCGACGCGATTGCGGGAACTGGAGCGAACTCGGCATCGGGCGATCAATATCGTGGAGCAGGCATCAAGGACAACGGCCGGACGCCTTCGCCAGTCGCAGAGCCATCTGTGCCGCTTCCGGCGGGAGTCGTGAAAAGCCCTCGGCCAGGAGACTGGACCATTTGAAAGGATTGGGAGCGATGAAAATCTGCATTTTCGGGGCCGGCGCCGTCGGCGGCCACATGGCGGTGCGGCTCGCGCAAGGCGGCGCGGACGTCTCCGCCATCATGCGCGGCGAAAATCTTCGGGCGGTTCGAGAAAACGGTCTTGAACTTCGCGCCGAGGGGGCCGTTCCTATCCGTGTCCGCCTGCCGGTCACGGATGCGCCGGCTGAGCTCGGCCCGCAGGACGTCGTCGTGCTCTCGGTCAAATATCGCGCGCTCGCCGCCGCCCTCGAAGCGATCGGGCTGCTGGTCGGGCCCGATACGCGGATCGTCAGCGCCATGAACGGCATGCCCTGGTGGTTTGCCGAGGGTCTGCCGATAGCGGGCGAGGCGGCATTGTCCGACCTCCTCGACCCCGGCCGTGCCTTCAGCCGGACGGTTCCGGCCGATCGCTGGAATGCCTGCGTCGTCACCTCCGGCAATCTTGTGAGCGAGCCCAGCGTGATCACCAACACGACGCCCCGGCGCAACAAGCTGCGGCTCGGCAATTCGGCGGGAACGATCGATCCCGTCGTCGCCGAATTCGCCGAATTGGCGACGGCCGGGGGCTACGACGCACGGGTCGTCGGCGACATTCGCCATGACATCTGGTCGAAGCTCCTGATCAATGCCGGCATCTCCTCGGTTGCGACGATCTGCGAGCAGACGGTCGCGGAAATCTGCCGAGATCCGCGAACGCGCACCCTCTCCATCGGTGCGATCACGGACATCATGGCACTCGGCCGCAAGATCGGCCTTGCCGTCGAGGCCGATCCGGCGGCGATGACGGATCCCGAAGCCGCGCCGCCCCATGTCACGTCCTTCCTGCAGGATCTGAAGGCCGGCCAGCGCCCGCTGGAGATCGACAACGGTATCCTCGCCGTCGCGGCAATCGCGCGATCCGTCGGCTTGGCCGCCCCGCATCTCCAAGCAGTCGCGGCGGTGATGGGCGCACGCTCGCGCGGCAGCGTGCTCGACTGAGCGCCATCTCCCCGGCCTGCCCGACTGAGATAGAAAATCGCGCCGCGGACCCCGGTCCACGGCGCAGATGGAGACGGTGGCGCCCGACCGCCTACTCCTTCTGGCTGCTCGGGGCGGTGCTGATATATTCGCCCTCGATCGGCCCGATGATCTCCTCGAAACGTGCCCGCAGCTCCCTCACCTTCTCGCCGTCGGAGATGAAGTCGATGAAGCCGTCGGCGACATCGTAGCTCTCCAGCGGCTCATAGCCTTCCGGCGGGCCGACGTCCTGGCGGGCCGACCAGATATTGCGGCTCACATAGCGCTCCTGCTGTTCCTTGGTGAGCGCGAAGCTCAGGAAGAGTTTCGCGGCATTGGGATGCTTCGCCCCAGCGAAGGCCGCGATCCCGTAGGGAAACGCCACGAGGGGAATATCGCTCGGCACGACGAATTCGGACGAGTTGAAGGTCGTGATCTGGTCGAACGAAGCGGTGCTCGTTCCCTGCTTCAGCGCATCGGCGACGAGGACGTGGCTGCGGACGAAAGTCGGCTCCAGCTCCATGAACTTCGTGAAGAACTTCCAGCCGTATTTTTCGCGGATTCTGTCGTAGAGATAGAGCGTCACGTCGTCGTCATGGGGATAGGTCGAGATCAGCTGGCCCCCAAACTCCGGCTTCAGGAGCTCCTCGACCGTCTTCGGCGCCTCGCCCTCGGCGAGCTTCTCCGCATTGTAGGCGCTGCCGATGAGGTAGATGGAGAGCGGGAAGAATCCGTCGCGCTTCAGATGCTCCGGAACGGTCTCGATGCCATCCGGCTGAAACGAGAGAAGCTGCCCGGCCTCCTGCCATTCGACGAGATCCTGCATGGTCTGGGCGGTGACGATGTCGGCATCGAGATCGCCGCCCGCTTCGAGCTGCTCGTTGATCCTTTCGATCACATCGTAGCGGCCGGGCACGATGCGCACTGTCACCTTGGGATAGGCCGCCTCGAACTGTGCGACGAGATCCTCGTAAACCTGCCGAGGCCCCTGCGCATAATAGACGAGCTCGCCCTCCTCGGCCGCCCGTTCGTAAAGGTCGTCGCTCTGGGCGCGGACGCTGGTACCCCAGACACTCGTGGCGAATGCGGCGCATGCGATAAAGGTCAGACCGGTGCGCATCGAACAGTTTCTCCCGCGTCGTATTCGCTTCTGAATGAAGTTCGGCGCCGTCCAGTCAGGATCGTCGACGGAACGGGCCGTTGCGGGCACCGGACGGTGAATCTCGGCCTTCTTGCCGCGTCGCCACCCGGTTTCCCTTGGCCTCACGGCCTCTCGCACACGAAGTTCTCCGCCATCTCGATGCTGCCGACGCCGGTATAACGGGCCTGTTCGGGATAGACGCAGAAGGGCCGCGTCCGGCCCGGCCAGGGCACGTCCTCGGCCTCGAGGGCTTCGCCGACGATGCGCTCGGGCGCCTTGCCGTGCTCGACCCATTCGACCAGCGGGGTCAGGAAATCCGCCTTCTCCATCGCCGGGCCGCCGGTGCAGTGATTGAGGCCGGGCACGATGAAGAGCCGGGCGAAATCGCGCACGGCTGGGTCCTTCTCCTCGACGCCCTTGTACCAGCGCATCGTGTCGTTGAGGGACCAGGACGGGTCGCTACCGCCGTGATAGACGATCATCTTGTGGCCGAGATCCTTAAAGGCCGAAAGATCGGTCTTGTCGGCGACGTCCCACGAGACCGGCGATTCCGGAAACTCGTCATTGGTCGCCCGCAGCGCGGCGGGTTCGGTGTCGAAGTCGTAATTGAAGACATAGTCCTGCATCGCCGCCCGCGCGCCGGCGGCATTGCCGGCCTTGGCCTCTTCCAGACCCGGCGTCTTTGGCGGGGTCGAGAAGAGATAGGCCTGCGCCGCACCGCCGAGATAGAGCGCCGAGGCATTGTTGATCTTCTCCTCGCTCGGGAAGCCGAGCGGCCGGTCGCGCCAGCCAGGAGCCGAGATGCCCGCATCCCACGGCCAGTCGACCGCGAGCCGCTTACCGCTGGAATCCGTTGGTCCGGCGAACATCTTCTCGAGCGCCGTCACCTGTTCCGGCCGCAGGCACTGATCGGTCTTCTCGCCCGTGCACTGGAGAACCGCCGGATCGAAGTCGCAGCCGGGAACGTCGTCGACCACGCCGTCGACGAGACCGTCCCGCGCATCGCAGCGTTCGAGGACCGCATCGGCAACCGTCTGCTGCTCGGCCGCCGTCAGCGCGGTCGCTAGATAGGGATAACCCTCGGCGTCCTTCTCGGTCGCGGCCTCGGCCCAGGCCTTCAGGTACCACATCTGGTTCACGACGGCGTCCGGTGCATTGAAGCCCGGCGCGCCGGCGACGACGCCGTCGAACATCTCCGGAAAGCGCTGGGAGGCCTGAAACGCCTGCCGTCCCCCGTTCGAACAGCCGATGAAGTAGGAATGGCGCGGCGCGGCGCCGTAATGGTCGGCGATGATTTCCTTGATGATCGGCGTGATCATTTCGAGCGCCTCATAGCCGTATTCGACGCGCGCGGTCTGTTCGAGACCGAAGGTCACCGCACCGACCACCGGGATGTTCCGCTCGATCTTGTGGCCGGAATCGGTCGTCGCCACCGCATAGCCGTGGCTGAGCGGATTGTCGTCCTCGCGCTCCGGCCCGAAGGTGCCTTCGGCGCGGCGGATCACGCCGTCGACGCCGCCGCCGCCCTGAAACAGGAAGCGGCCGTTCCAATCCTCCGCCATCAGGAGATTGAAGCCGATCGCATAGAGCTTGCCGTCGCTGCCCGTCCGTTCATTGATGGCGCCGACGACCTTGCAATGCGCCGGCTGCTTCGGGCTTTCCGAGGCCGGCATCGCCGTCGCCTCGACGATCCGCGTATTCGGCAGCTGCGCCTCGGCAAGCGCCGCGCAATCGCCCGGCGTCATCGGCGCCATAATTTGCGGCTGCGCATCCTGCGCGAGAGCCTCCGCCCCCGTCAGCGCTGCGGATGCGGAAAGAGCCGCCGCGAGGCAGGCAAGAGGGAGTGTCGCGCGAGGCGGTGATCGCCTCACGCTCACCCGGTGGTCCTGGCTTGGATACATCGTCTCCTCCCTGCCGACGAATTCCCCAAATCTGGAAATTGGAATATTTTACCTAATTTCCAAATTGAGCGTCTCTCAGCAAGCCGGGACTGTCAAGGCGTTTTCGGTGAGGGCAGCGGATGCGATCCCGCACGAAACCTCGCCCTGCGGGAACAGGCGGCGGCAGTATGATGATCGCTAGACCGGCGCGACAGGGCCGACCTCAGCCACGCGACCTTCCGGCACGCGGAGGCCGCATATTCCCCGTCTTTCGAATAAGGCGAAGTCAGCCGAGCGCGCTCGTTCGGTCGGAGAGGTCGATATTGAGCGAAATCCGACCTTCGTTGACGACCCATCGATGGATCTTCGGTTCGCGGAAGCCGGCCTTGACGAAGGGGTCCCGGTTGGCGATCGCGGTGGCATCCTTGAAGGAGGCGGCGCGGATGACGGTCATGCCGTTGCCGGTCATCGCGCCGCTATCGTCGTGGAGCGGGCCGGAGAGGAAGAGGATGCCGGATTTTTCGAGGTCGATCATGTAGAGAAGATGCTCCCTGATCTTCTCCTTCAGGTCCTCCGGCTTCGTCAGGAGCCGGTTTTCGATCAGGAAGAATTCGGCCTTCATCATCCGACCGAGCAGTTCGGGGACGCTCAGTGCGTCATCGTCGGTCCCGGTCATTGGGCGGCCTCCTCGGCGGACGGCGCGAGGGCTTCGAGCGCCATTTCCATGGTCACGCGGTAATGGCTACGCAGGGCCGCGACTGAGCGCTCCACATCGCGGTCGAGCACCGCGTCGACGATCTCCTGATGCTCCTTCGCCGGGTCGCGGCGCTTGCCGGCGGCGGCGGTCTTCACCGCGCGAAGAATGCGGAAGCGCTCGGCCTGGTCGAAGAGAAGATCGGCGAGATGGATCTGCCATTCGGAATGGCAGGCGGAGAGGAGCGCCATATGGAAGGCCTTGTGCCGGCGCGTCCAAACTTCGGCGTCGGCGCCCTGGCTCGTCGGAAAGGGCACCCGGGACAGGGCGTGATGCGTCGCGACGACGCGCGTTTCCCAGGCGACGTCGCCTTCCGCGATCGAGCGCTCCAACGCCGCGCATTCGATCACCAGACGCGTCTGGGTGATGTCGACGACCGCAGCGTCGCCGATCGGCGAGACGCGAAAGCCGCGCTGGCCGGAGGAAATCACCAGCCGCTCGCTGGCAAGTCGCGACAGAGCCTCGCGCAGCGGGCTGATGCCGACATCGTAGTTCCGGCGCAACTCGTCGGAACGCAGCGGCGCGCCCGGGGCGAGAATCCCCCAGATGATATCGGACCTGAGCTTCCGGTAGATCGCCTCGGACACCGTCCGCGGCTCTTCCAGCACCCCGTATTCCGGCTCGGACATCCTCGGCGTCATGGTCTTCTCCTCGGGCCGAACTCTTCGCACGGCGTGCATCCCGTTTCCATTCCCATCTTCACAGCTTCGCGAACGCTTCGAACAGTCCCGACCCTGCATTGACATGTCATTGAACAGGGTGATAGCTTAAATTTGGAAATTGCAAAATAATTTCCAATGGGGGGACTGAAATGCGTGAAGACGACTTCGGAGCGATTGTCGAATCGATGGGTGGCGTCCGGCACCCTGCCTCCGGTCGCGACTGAGGACGGCGGCCGATGGTCTTCTTCCTCGAACAGCTCCTGAACGGCCTGAATTACGGTCTTCTCCTGTTCCTGATTGCCGCTGGGCTGTCGCTCGTCTTCGGCGTCATGCATCTCATCAATCTCGCCCATGGCTCGCTCTTCATGGTCGGCGCCTTCGTCACGGTGGCCGTCGCGGGCTCAACGGGCAGCTTCTGGCTTGGCGCTGCCGCCGGCATCGTCTCGACCTTCCTGATCGGCCTCGTGATCGAGCGGCTGATCGTCTCCTCGCTCTACGCGCGCAGCCATCTCGACCAGGTGCTCGCGACCTTCGGCCTCATCCTGTTCTTCAACGAGTTCCTGCGCTGGCTTTCGGGCGGAACGCCGCTCTTCGCTCCGACGCCGGACGGTTTCGGCGGCGCGATCGAAATTGTCGACGGCTTCTTCTACTCCCGCTACCGCCTCGCCGTGACCATCGCCGCGCTCACCGTGGCCGCCGGTCTCTGGTTCATGCTCGCGAGGACCAAGGCCGGCATGCTGGTGCGCGCCTCCGCGAGCGATCCGGCGATGGTCCGCCATATCGGCTTCGACGTCCGCCTCGTCGGCGCGATGGTCTTCGCCGTCGGCGCGGCGCTCGCCGGGCTTGCCGGCGTGATGAGCGGCCCGCTCGTCTCCGTCGAGGTCGGAATGGGCGAACAGGTCCTCATCATCGCCTTCGTCATCGTCGTCGTCGGTGGCATGGGCTCGATCAAGGGCACCTTCTGGGCTTCGCTAGCGATCGGCCTCGTCGATACGCTCGGCCGCGCCTACACGCCGGTCCTGATGGGTGGCCTCTTCGAGCCGCGCACGGTCGCGAGCATCGCGCCCTCGCTGTCCGCCGTCCTCATCTACGTGCTGATGGCCGCCGTGCTGATCGCCCGTCCGCAGGGGCTGTTCGCACGATGACGTCTCCTTCCGACGAAAGAACCATGCCTGCCTCGACCCTTCGGCCCGGCCTGCCGTCCCTCGGCGGCGACAGAGCCATGCTGCTGCTCCTCGCCCTCTTCGCGCTCGCCCCGCTCGTCCTCGAAGCCTATCTCGTCGGCGAGCTGACGCGGGTGATGATCTACGGCATGGCCGCCTGCGCGGTGGGCTTTGCGATCCGCCATGGCGGGCTCGTCAGCTTCGGCCATGCGGCCTTCTTCGGCATGGGGGCCTATTGCGTGCTGATGGCGCGCAATGCCGGCTATCAGGACGCGCTTCTCGTCTGGCCGCTGGCGCTTCTCGCGGTGGCGCTCCTCGCTCTCGTCATCGGCCTTCTCTCGCTGCGCACCGGCGGCGTTGCCTTCATCATGATCACGCTCGGCTTTGCCCAGATGGTCTATTTCGTCATCTCCGGCAGCCAGAGTCTCGGCGCCGCCGACGGCCTGCCGCTCTTCGGCCGCGACATGCTGGCGGGCATCTCGCTCGATGCGACGGAGGCCTTCCACTATCTCGTCCTAGTCGCGCTCGGCCTCGTCCTCCTCGTCATGACGCGCCTGTCGCGCTCGCCGGCGGGTCTCGCGCTGCGTGGGATCGCTCATGACGAGAGGCGCATGAAGGCGCTCGGCTACGCGCCGAAGCGGCTGCAGCTCACCTCCTTCGTCTTTTCCGCCGTCGTCGCCGGATTTGCCGGGGTGCTCGCCGCGAACTTCTATCAGTTCGTCGGCCCGGCCTATCTCCACTGGCTCGTTTCGGGCGAGCTTCTGGTGATGGTGGCGCTCGGCGGCATCGCCTCGCTCTCGGGCGGCCTCTTCGGCGCCCTGATCCTCGTCCTCTTCGAGGCGGTCTTTTCCGAATACACGACCTATTGGCGGATCTTCCTCGGCCCCGCCGTCATCCTCTCGGTGCTCTATCTCCACAAGGGCGTTCATCCGGCGCTCGAACGACTGCTCGGAGGGCGCGATGACTGAGACGCCACTCGTCGTCCGCGAACTGACGAAGTCGTTCGGCGGGCTGAACGTCACCCGGTCGGTCGGCCTCGACCTTCGGCCCGGCGAGATCCATGCGCTGATCGGCCCGAACGGCGCCGGCAAGTCGACATTGATCAATCTCATCGCCGGCGAACTCCGGCCCGATTCCGGTTCGATCCGGCTCGACGGCCGGGACGTTACCGGGCTCCATTCCGAACAGCGGGTGCGCGCCGGCCTTGCCCGCTCGTTCCAGGTCTCGAGCGTTCTGAAGGATTTCACGGTCCTCGAAAACGCCGTCCTCGCCGTCGTCGGCCGCCGCCAGCCGGCGCTCAACTGGTGGCGCTCGACGCTTTCCGACACGCAATTCATCGAGGAGGCGATGGCCGCCCTCGAAAAGGTCGGCCTCGTCCGCCGGGCCGATGCGAAGGTCTCAACGCTCTCCTATGGCGAGCGCCGCCATCTCGAACTCGCAATGGCCCTCGCGCTGAAGCCGCAGGTCCTCCTCCTCGACGAGCCGATGGCGGGCGTCGGCACGGAGGAAGGCCGCGAGCTGACCGACCTCGTCTCGAACCTTCGAAACGATTGCGCCCTCCTCCTCGTCGAGCACGACATGGATGTCGTTTTCGCGCTCGCCGACCGCGTTTCCGTGCTCGTCGAGGGCCAGCTGATCGCGACGGGAGCGCCGGGCGATGTCCGCGAGATGGAGAGCGTCCAGAAGGCCTATTTCGGAACGGAGGATGTCTGGTGAGTCTCCTTCAGGTCTCCAGTCTGACCGGTGGCTACGGGCCGATCCAGGTTCTCCACGGCGTCGACCTGACGGTTGAGGAAGGCGAGGTCGTCGCCCTCGTCGGGCGCAACGGCATGGGCAAAACGACGGTGATCAGGACGCTGACCGGCGAGCTTGCCGCGATGTCCGGCGACATCCGCTTCGACGGAACGGCGATCGCGGCTGTCTCGCCCAACCGGATTTCGAGGATGGGCGTCGGCCTCGTGCCCGAGGGGCGGCGCTGCTTTCCCAACCTCACCGTTGAGGAGCATTTGAAACTCGCCGAACGGTCCGGCCCCGGCGGCCGCCACTGGACGCGCGAGCGGATCTTCGAGATGTTTCCGAGGCTGAGGGAGCGGCGCTCGAACCTCGCCTACACGCTGTCCGGCGGCGAACAGCAGAAGCTCGCCATCAGCCGCGCGCTCGTCACCAATCCGAAACTCCTCATCCTCGACGAAGCGACCGAGGGCCTCGCGCCGCTCGTGCGCAAGGACATCTGGCTGTGCCTCGAAAGCATCGCGAAGGCCGGCCTCTCCGTCATCGTCGTCGACAAGAATCTCAGGGCGCTCGCGCGCATCGCGCAGCGGGTCGTCGTCATATCCAAGGGGCGCTCCGTCTGGGAGGGCGGCGCCCGAGCTTTTGCCGAAGATGAAAGCCTGCACCAGCAGCATCTCGGCGTCTAACAGGGAGGCGCATTCATGACTTCGAACATCAGACGGGCGGCGCAATACGCGGCCATTCTCGTGGGCCTGACCATGGCGGGCAGCGCGGTCGCGCAGGACGGCGACACGCTGAAGCTCGGCTATATCAATACGCTGTCGGGCCCGGCTGGCGCCTACGGCGTCGAGATGCTCAACGCCTATAATCTCGGCCTCGAACACACCGGCGGAAAGCTCGGCGGCAAGACCGTCGAGCTGATCACCGGCGACGATCAGGCCAAGCCCCAGATCGCCATCCAGATCGCACGGCAGATGCTCCAGCGCGACGATATCGACCTGATGTCGGGCCTTCTCTTCAGCCATGTCGGCGAGGCGGTAAACTCCGTCATCCTGCCGGCGGACCGCATGGTCGTCGCCTCGGTGGGCGGCTCCTCGAACCTTGCCGGCGCCGGCTGTGAGGCGAACTACTTCATCGCTTCCTGGAACACCGACACGATGTTCGAGGCGATCGGCGCCTATCTGAAGAAGGAGGGCGTCGAGCGCGTCGCCGCGATCGCGACCAATTACCAGGCGGGATGGGACGCGGTATCGGGCCTGAAGCTCGGCTACGAGGGCGAGCTCGTGAGCGAGATCCTCGTCCAGCTCAACCAGTCTGATTTCGGCGCCGAGCTCAGCCAGATCCGCGCCGCCGACCCGCAGGCCCTCGTGATGTTCCTGCCAGGCGGTTCGGGCATCGCCTTCCAGCGCCAGTTCAACCAGTCCGGCATGCAGGAGACAGTCGATCCCTATCTCGCGACCTTCCAGGCCGACGAGACGACCTTCGGCGCGCTCGGCGACGCGGCCGCCGGCACGCTCAATGCCGGCCCGTGGAACCCCGAGATCGACAATCCGGCGAACAGGAAGTTCGTCGAGGCCTTCAACGAAAAATACGGCCGCAATCCGTCGATCCTCGCGGCCATGGCCTATGACACGGTCCTCCTCCTCGACGCCGCCATTGGCGCGGTGGACGGCAATGTCCGCAACCTCGACGCCTTTCGCGAGGCCCTCGAAACGGTCGAGTTCGACTCCGTTCGCGGCAATTTCTCTTTCGCGAACAACCACTTTCCGATCCAGGACTTCTACATCAGCGAGATCACCAAGGGCGAGGATGGAACCATGCGCAATACGCTGGTGACCCGCATATTCGAGCAAAAGGCGGACTCCCACACCGGCGAGTGCCAGCTGAACTGACGACAACACGGCGGCTGGCGAGGACCGGGAGGATCGGTCCCGCCCGCCGCGCTCGACGCAAAGCCGCGGCGAGGCACGCGCGTTGCGCGCCGGATCGCCCGACGACCCGCCGCGAGCGGCAATTCATGCAGGGAGGCAACGATATGAGCACGGTCGGTCTGATCGGTCTCGGCAACATGGGCAAGCCCATGGCGAAGAACCTCATCGACGCCGGACACGACGTCCTCGGCTTCAGGCGGGGCGATCCGTCGGAGTTTACGGCCCTCGGAGGGCGTTTCGCCGCCTCGCCTCGCGCCATTTCGGAGGAGAGCGACATCGTCCTTTGCTGCATTCCCGGCGACGATGCGCTGAGCGAGGTGATTTCGGGATCGACGGGCATCGCCGGCGGCGACTGCTCGGGCAAGATCGTCGTCGAACTCTCGACCCTTTCCGGCGACCTGAAGACGCGCGAGGCAAAAGCGATCGCGGAGAAGGGCGGGATCATGCTCGACGGCGCGATCAGCGGCCTGCCGCCCATGGTCGCGGCGAAGAAGGCGATCTTTCTTCTCAGCGGCGACGAGCCCGCTTACGAAAAGGCGAAGCCCGTTCTCGAAGCCGTGACGGACCACCTGTTCTTCATGGGCGAGTTCGGCGCCGCGATGAAGGCGAAGCTCTGCGCCAACATGATGGTCGCGGCCAATCTCGCGGCAACAGCCGAAATGCTCGCCTTCGCCGACCGGATGGGCCTCGACCAGCTCACTTTGATCGAAGCGCTGAAGGCGAGCGCCGGCACCTCGCTGCAGTTCCAGGCGCGTGCCGCGCGCATGGCGACGGGCGACTGGGATCAGGTTCTCGGTTCCACCGCGATGCTGACCAAGGACGTCCATCTGATCGAGACCATGGCCGCCGATCTCGACTGCCCGATGCCGGTGCTTTCGAGCGCCGCGCGTCTCTACGACCGGGCGATGGAGACCGGCTACGACAAGACCGACGTCGCCTCCGTCTACGCGGCCTTCGCCGAGGCCGCCGGCCTGCCCGTCCCAAACAAGACACAAGGATAACAAGCATGAGCGAATACAAGCTCGGAACGGGCCTCGTCGACGGCAAGCCGACGCCGCTGGTTCTGATCGCGGGCAAGGCCTACCCTTTGTCGGACATCCTCGCCGACGAAGCCCCGGAAAGTCTCGAAGACGTCTTCGCTCATTGGGCGGAAACCGATGCGCTTCTGACCGAGCGCGCGGGCGCCGTCTCGGGCGACGGTCTCGATCCCTCGACGATCAGCTTTCTCACGCCGCTTTCGAACCCGCGCAAGGTCATCTGCATCGGCACCAACTACAAGGATCATCTCGCCGAGATGAAGGTCGGGACGCCGCCGGAATTTCCCTATGCTTTCATGCGGCCCCAGACCTGCCTCGCCGCCCATGGCCAAGAGGTGCCCCTCCCATCCGGCGCGAAGATGAACGACTGGGAGGCCGAGCTCGGCATCGTCATCGGCCGCAAATTCGGCCCGGGCGATCAAGGCGATCCGCTCGACGCGGTCGCCGGATATACCGTCATCAATGACGTCTCGGCCCGCGATTGGATCGCGTCGCGCCCCTTCGTCGGCATTGACTGGATCATGCAGAAGTCGTGGGACAAGTTCCAGCCGACCGGCCCCTGGATCACGCCCGCCCGCTTCGTCACGGACCCGGAGAACCTCGCGATCCAGCTCACAGTCAACGGCACGGTCAAGCAGAAGTCGAACACCGGCCAGATGATCTTCGGCATCGCCGCCATCCTGAAGCATCTTTCGGGCATGATGACGCTGGAGCCGGGCGACATCATCGCGACCGGCACGCCCGCCGGCGTTGGCTTCGGACGCCAGCCGCAGGAATTCCTCGCCGCCGGTGACCGGGTCCGTGTCACCATTGAGGGCCTCGGCACCCTCGAAAACCAGTTTGTTTGAAACGGGAAACGACATGATCAAAGTCAACCGTATCGTCTACGGCGCGTTCCAGACGCCCGATCTCGAAGGTCAGATCGACCATTACACCAAGGTCATGGGCCTGACCGAAGTCGAGTGCGGCAACGGTGCCGCCTATCTCTCAACCAGCGGCGACCACCAAACGGTGGTCCTGCGCAAGGGGCCGGACGCCAAGTGCGATGCGATCGGCTTCCAGCTCGCGCCCGGCACCGATCTCGACGCCTATGCCAAACAGATCGAGGCGCACGGGCTGAAGACCATCCGCCAGAGCGATCCGCAGCCGGGAATCCGCGACGCGGTCGTTTTCGAAGATTCGAAGGGCACCAAGATGGAGGTCTTCGTGGATGCCGCGCCGTCAGGCGCCGGCTTCCAGCCCGCCGGTATTTCCCCCAACAAGCTCGGCCACATCGCCTTCAACTGCACGGACGTGCAGGCCGACGTGAAGTTCTACTGCGATATCCTCGGCTTCAAAGTCTCAGACTGGATGGGCGACTTCTTCGCCTTCCTGCGCTGCGGACCCGATCATCACACGATCAACCTGGTCGCCGGGCAAAAGGTGAAGATGCACCACATCGCCTTTGAACTTCGCGACTGGACTCATATTCGCGACGCCTGCGACTGGCTCGCCAAAGACCGCATTCCCCTGGTCTGGGGTCCCGTGCGCCACGGCATCGGGCACAACATCTCGACTTACCACCGCAATGCCGACGAGCAGATCATCGAACTCTATTGCGAGCTCGACCGGGTCAATGAGGAACTCGGCCTCTACGAGCCGCGCCGGATGCATCAGGAGTTTCCGCAGCGCGGCAAGGTCTGGGACGACATCCAGATGGCCGCCAACATGTGGGGGACCCCGCCGCCGGACGGCTTCCTCGATTGAGCGAAGGGGCGGGAGAACTCTTCGTTACATCGACGGCAGACCTTGGGGCGGAGGCAGGCCCTACCGACCCCAGCATGACGAACGTTCGGCGCACCGCCGGACGCCGCGACGGTGCCTGCGCGCATTATTCAAAAGCGTCGGCGCCGTGATCAGTGACAACCCAAGGAGGAGACCATGAAAGTTCTGAAAACTCTCGCGCTGGCCGCGGCAATGACCGTGAGTGCCCTGTCCGTTTCCGCCCTCGCCCAGGAGGGAAATCAAGCATTGAAAGTCATCGTCTTCCCGGGCGGCTTCAACTGGCCGATCTTCGTCGCCCAGGACAAGGGATTCTTCGATGAAAGGGGCGTTTCGGTGGAGGTGACGCCGACGCCGGATTCTAAGTTCCAGATGAAGGGCCTGATCGACGGCGAGTTCGACATCGCCATGACCGCGATGGACAATGTCGTCGCCTATTCGGAAGGCCAAGGCGCGGTCGAGACCGAGAGCGAGGCCGACATCTTTGCCTTCATGGGCGTCGACAACGGTTTCCTGCGTCTTGTCTCGACTCCCGACGTTACCGGTTACGAGGCGATCAAGGGGAAGGAAGTAGGTGTCGACGCGCTGACAACAGGATATGCGTTTGTCCTGCGCAAGATGCTGGAGCTGAATGGACTTTCCGAAGACGAATTCGAATTTGTCGAGGCTGGCGGCGTGATGAGCCGCTTCGGCTCGCTGATCGAGAAAAAGTTCGCAGCAACCCTTCTCGTTTCGCCACTGGAGGCGGCCGCCGAACGTGAAGGCTTCAACATTCTCGGCAACGGGTCGGAGACGCTTGGAGCCTACCAAGGCGTTGTAGGTGCCACCCGGCGCGATTTCGCCTCGGAGAACGAAGACCAGCTCGTCGGTTATATTGGCGGTTACCGAGCAGCGCTCAACTGGCTTTACGACCCGTCCAATAAGGATGAGGCGGTCGCGATCCTTGAAAAGCATGTGCCGCAGATGGCAGGACCGGTCGCCGAAGTTTCCTACACAATCCTCCTCAACGAGCAATCCGGCTTCTTTAAGGACGGCGCGATCAGCAAGGAAGGCGTACAGAAGGTCCTCGAACTGAGAAGCGAGTACGGCGTGCCGAAGAAGGATCTATCAGATCCGTCCAAGTATACGAATAATTCCTACTACGATAAAGCATCGCGGTAGAAAGAGCAAAGAAGCAGCGGAGGGACCTTGCCCTCCGCTGCCATCCCCGAAGCATTTGTCTATTCGGCGGCCTCGGCCGCTTCTGCGGCCTTCTGGCCTGCGACGAGGGTACGCCAGTCGATATCCTTCGGATATACGCCCTCCTTCGATGCGATCTCAGCCTGCGGGACGTCTGAATTCGTGCCGATCGCGTGACCGCCTTCGGCCACCTTCTGGGCGGCATCGACCATCAAACGGCGAAACTCGACAATAGCTAAATCGGACGCGCCGAGGACGTCCGTGTGGCGCTGCACGCGCGACCCCATAGACACCCACATGATAATGTCCTCATTTGGAATGCCAGGGACGCCAGTGAAGTGACCCTCCTTCATCATCTCGCGGTCCTGCATAAAGTCGTTATCGAGCGTGCGCCGTGTACGCCATTTATGATCGACATCCGTGCCCGGAACGGCGTGATTAAATGCGCGCCATTCTTCAGTCGTCGGCACGTTCGGACCGCCGAAGGCAATGAAGTGGAAGGCTGTCTCGTCGTCATTGATCGGCACGATGACGCTCGCGACTTTGTAGTTGTTGTTAGGGGGGATCAGCGAATAATACGGAGCGATAAACTCTGTAATCCGCAGATAGTTGTGGGTTCCCGCATTCTTAATGGGCTTGCGAATCGCCGCATAGTGGAAGCCGTAGCTCGTCGTCTCGGTCTGCATGCGCGGCGACTTATCAGTCGAAGGGCGGTACCAGGATTTCTCGTCGGCGGACGCGCCTTCCACTCGCGCGGGCTTCATGGTCGAGGAATGGAGCGAGGAGGAATGGGCACTGTCGATCTGCCCCTCGTGAATTTGCGCCCAGTTAGCCGGAATACGAATCTTCAGGATCGCGACCGGCGTGTCCTCCGCGGGCGCAAAGGCTGGCGGCTGAAATTCCGTCGCTTCATCTTTCTCACCGAGCCAAGCCCAAACAAAGCCGCCCCATTCGCGCACCGGATAAGACCGCGCTTTCACCTTATCCATCAGCGGACTGCCCTCGGGCTCCGATGACATCGCGATAACGTTGCCGTCCACGTCCATCTTCCAGCCATGATAGAGGCAACGCAGTCCGCACTCCTCGTTGCGGCCATAAACGAGGGAAGCTTTGCGATGCGGACAGAGCTCGTCGAGCATTCCGAGACGCCCCTTGGTGTCGCGGAATGCTACATAGGCCTCGCCGAGCACCTCAACCCGCAGCGGCTTTCCGTCCGGCTCGGCCACCTCCTCCATCAGACAGACCGGCGTCCAGTGCTGGCGCATCAACTTCGCCATAGGCGCATCGCCGGTCACGCGCGTTAGAACCTCGTTCTCTTCAGGGGTGAGCATCGTGTTCCTCCACTTCTATCGTTTGAAGACTTTCCGTCCGATACGACTATCTTAGCCTTCTAAGTTTAGATGTCAAGAGACATGCATTGCTCGTGCTGGCCTGCCGCTCGGCGGGATTCCAACGGTAAGACTGAAGCGGATCGAGGAGCAACAATCCATTCCCCGAAACTCCTAGCGCCTCGCGTGCGGTCATGGACGTGCCGCGCCAAAGACGTGTAGGTGATCCCGGGAACACGAATGCGCTCAGATTGGACCGAACGCCTATGACGAACGAGACATCCACCGATTTTCGGAATGACGAGACAAGTGCCCAGGAAGAGCGCCTCGCCCGACTGATCCGATTGGCCGCCCGCGCCTTCAACCGGTCGCTGCAGCTCCGGCTCACGACGGAGGGAGTCACGTTCGGCCAGTGGATCTTTCTGCGGATCCTCTGGCTAGAGGATGGTCTCTCCCAACGCGAGCTCAGCGAGCGAGCGAACCTGACTGAGCCCACCGCCCATACCGCCCTGCTCCGCATGGTCGAGCAGGGCCTAATTACCCGCGAGAACGTCGCGGGTAACAAGCGCCGCCAGCATGCCTTCCTGACGCCGCGAGGCAACGAGCTCCGTGAGAAGCTGGAACCGCTGGCAGTGGAGGCGAACGACATCGCTGTCCAGGGATTGAGCACCGATGAGCTGCGGATCTTGCGTCGCTCACTAAATGTTATCATCGCCAATCTTGAACGCGACGAGGCAGAGGCAGCCGCACGTGGTATAAGAATTCCTCCTACCCGGACGGCTACCTCAGTATAAGGCGTAGATTCTTTCTCCTCGGATCGTGAGAGGCTAGTCTATTTTGATTCGGTTCTTCGCGGTCACCGAGCGCATTGAGAAAGACAGCGAAGATAGGCCGGAGGAAACGCGGAACCTCATTGTCCCCCTAGCTCAGCCGAGTTTGCAGCCTTCCTTGGGAACCGATTCGACAGTGTCGAGCGACCGACGTCAGTTTCCAACAGCCTGCTGAAGACATTTCAAGAAGGACATGTGAAGATCCACCACTCTCTCATGGTGGCCGACTGAAAACCGCGGGCGAACCGCCGGTCCCACGGCCGCAATCATCGATATTCAAAGCGCTAAGACCATTCAAGCGGACCGCGTTGGGGGTCATGGTGCCGTCAAGAAGATTCAGGGCCGAAAACGCCACGCCTGGTCGACACGGACGGCGGACGCACGTTCGCGAGCCGCATTCGCCCAGACAGCAGGACCGGGATGGAGGCAGCCCCATACCGAAAGCCTCCCGCCCTCTCTTCACGTTCGGCGAACGGCTTTCGCCGACCGTGTTACTCCGGCACCCTCGTGTTGCCGATGCGACGCTTATCGCGAGCGGGCTCGTCCGAAGGAACCCTAATCAAGCCGGCTTTGCTGTCCAGCCGCGACAGCCGGCTCTCGAACGGTTCCTCGCCTAGATCACCGAAACAGAAGCCTTGCCAAGGGCTTCGCAGCCACGATCAATTCCGTCAGATCCTTTCTCTACGCCGTTGCGACTATCCTCGCGCCCGCATCGCCAGAGCTTGATGAGTCTTAAAACCGAGTGGAGCGGACTGGCATCTGCCATCTGAGCGATGTTGCGTCCGACAACCAATCCGAACGATTTAGTCCATGATAAAAAATGAGATTTCTAAGACGTTGACGTCGGCTTGAGGATACGTTATAAACATAGATGTCTAAGTCTAATTGCCGGCTCTCATCTTAGCCGGCTGCAATTGGCTCGGGCCGGGAGCCGAGGAGGTCGGAACCGGGGCCGAATTGGGAGGAAATATGAGATTCTTGACAATCGCTGCGGCCGTCGGCATGACGCTCGCTTCGTATTCCGCATCCGCCGATCCCTTGAACCTAACGCTTTCTGGCGGCAATCCGGGAGGCCTTTGGTCGCTCCTCGGCGTCGGCATTGATCGAGCCGTCAAGGCGGACGATGCAAACTCAGTCATCACGTATCAGGCGACGGGTGGAGGCTTTGCTAATATTGGCCTGCTCGCCGCGAAGCGGACTGATGTCGGACTCGTCCACGACGCGGAGGCGAAGATCGGGCTTGAGGGCGGTGAGCCGTTCCGTGCTCCGGTCGAGAACATGCGCGCCATTGGCTACATGTATAACTGGGCGCCGATGCATTTCTTCCTGAACCGGGAGATGGCGGAGAAATACAAGATCGATAGCATCGACGACATCGCTACAAGCGGTGCGCCTGTCCGTATCGGCATCAACCGATCCGGCAACATCACGTCAAACATCGCCCTGAAGATGCTTGAGGAAGCCGGAGTTACTGAGGAGGTCGTTAATTCGAACGGCGGACAGTTCGTGCGAGCCGGCGCCAACGAGCAGGCAGACCTCATCCAGGACGGCCGCCTCGACATGATCACGAACGGTATCTTCATCAAGCACTCCTCTTTCCGCGCAGTTGACGAGAATACTGACGTCGTCCTCCTTGGTGTTCCGCAGGAAGTCATCGACGCGACGAACGAAGAATTCGGAACAGGGACAATGGTCATCCCTGCCAAAAGCTACAAAAACCAAACCGCGGAGGTAAGTTCCGTAGCGCTCGGGGCAGTTCTCGTGGCCACAGAGAACATGAGCGACGATGACGCCTATTCCCTCGCTCAATCCCTGGTGAAGAACATCGACGAGGTCAAGGCAGTCCATGGTTCAATGGCTTCCCTGACGCCGGAACTGCTCGCAAAACCGACGGTCATAGAGTTTCACCCAGGGGCTGCTAAAGCCTACCGTGAAGCTGGGCTGCTCAAGTGATCGGAGCTCTTGTTGCAACGGGTCGCAAGCGAAAGCTTGCGGCCTCCGCCACGCGCGTCCTGACAGCCACGGCCGCGGCGTTCTCACTCTGGGTCGTGTATGCTAACCTTTTCACGATTTCCGATCCTCTTGTACTCGGCATCCTATTCGTGTCGGGCATTTACGCGATCATGTTCGTGGCGATCGGCGCAACTCCGAACGCGCCGAACCATGTGCCAGTCTACGACTGGGCTCTGTCAATCCTCAGCATTGCCTGCGGGCTCTATTTCTTTTTGAATGCCGGCGCGATCGCCGACCGGATCAGCCTCCTGGACCCGTTCACAACACCCGAACTCATTTTCGGCTCAATGCTGCTCTTCCTGACGCTCGAGGCGACACGGCGCACCACCGGCCTCGGCCTCACTGGCGTTGTGGTCCTCTTCTTGGCCTATAACCTCTTCGGCTACCTCCTGCCGCCGCCTTTTGGACATGGGATCAGCGAATACAGTTATCTTCTCGATATCCTTGTCTTCACAACAGATGGCATCTTCGGCGTACCGATCCAAGTCGTAGCGAGCTACGTCTTCCTCTTCGTAATGTTCGGAACATTTCTGTCGAAATCCGGTGGCGGCGAATTCTTTTTTAATGTTGCGGCACTCATCACCGGACGCTCGCGCGGCGGACCGGCAAAGATCGCAGTCATATCTTCCGGCCTCTACGGAACGATGTCGGGCAGCCCCACTTCAGATGTGGTGGCAACGGGCTCAATTACCATACCCGTAATGAAGCGGCTCGGCTACTCCGCGCGTTTTGCGGGTGCGGTTGAGGTCGCCGCCTCGACCGGCGGCAGCGCCATGCCGCCCATCATGGGCTCGGCGGCCTTCATCCTAGCCGAATATACTGGGGTCGCCTATAACGAGGTGGTCATTGCCGCTCTTGTGCCCGCGCTACTCTATTATCTTGGCGTTTTCTGTCAGGTACACCTGCGTGCGGTTAGGCTTGATCTGCGCCCTTCCGACGAAGAGATTCCCTCCATCTTCGAGACGTTTCGGGTTGGCTGGGTCTTCCTCATCCCTATCGTCGGCATTGTCGCTGCGCTGCTTTCCGGCTATTCGCCCACATTCACTGCAGGCATCGGCGTCCTCGCAGCGGTCGTCGCGGCGATGATCCTTCGCGCGACAAGGCTATCGCTTTGGCAGATAATCGAGGGCCTCGGCGAGACGACGCTCCGCATCCTGCCCGTTGCAGGCGCTTGCGCAGCGGCCGGCCTCGTGATCGGTGGCCTCTCGATGACAGGTCTTGGCATGAAGGCAGCAAATGTCATCCTGGTGATCAGCAATTCCGAGCCGGTCCTGACTCTCGTCATCGCAGCGGTCGTCACGATTATCCTCGGCCTCGGAATGCCTACACCCAGCGCCTATATCCTGGCGGCGGTGCTCGTCGGACCTGCGCTCGCTAGGCTCGGCTATCCAGTGCTAGAAAGCCACATGTTCCTGCTGTACTACGCTGTACTTTCCGCGCTCACACCGCCTATCGCGGTAGCGGCGCTAGCCGCGGCGGCGATCGCCGACGAGGATCCATTCAAGATCGCGTTCACAGCGGTTAAGTTAGCAATCGTTGGCTTTCTCTTGCCATTCGCATTCATATGGAATCCGGGCTTAATGCTTCTCGCAGACCCGCTGACGAACGCAGTCGCGGTCATCGGCGGCGCGTTGGCTACGATTGCTATCGCCTTCTCAGTCGAAGGTTTCGGCGCGTCAAACATGCGGCAAGTAGAGCGGGGCTTGCTCGCAGCCCTCGCTATTCTCGCGGTGTGTCCCTCGATCGTATTCGCAGTCATCGGCATCGCCGGCATCGCCGGCATCCTTGCACGGCATTACCTACAGTCAAACTTGCTCGAAAGGCACAGACCGGTAAGCTAAAGATGACGTTCCGGATCAAGTTCGGAGGGGACGCTTTATCGGGGCTTCCCCGAAAGGTTATTAACCTTTCCCAGGCTGGGTGGCATAAACCGTGTCGCCCAGTCCCTTATCCTACCTGCAGAGCGCGTGCCGCCTAGAGTGATCGCACCAAGGCAGGGCTCAACCGCAATAACTCAAGATCGAAGACATGGGGGAACGATCGTGTCCCAGCACGAAGCTCGATTCGCGACCGCAGTGCCTCCTTTCTGGAAGCGATGGGTGGTGAGCATGCTGGCCGTATACCCGGCTCTTGTAGCGCTGATCTACCTGATGCATCCGCTGCTAGTTGGGCTGCCGACACCGGTCTCGCTCTTCATCATCGCGCTGCTCCTCACTGGCCTCTCCACCGGCTTCCTCGCACCGCTCCTCCACCGGAAGCTCGCATGGTGGCTACGCAGATAGACGCACCGAAAAGGGCGGCTTCCGAACGGAAACCTGAGTTCCAGCTTGAGGTGTAATGAGACCTGTGCGCGGGGGGCTTGTATTTCAAAGTTCAGCGCTGAGGGTTTGCCAGTCTGCCGCTTATTGGGATTTTGGGTTGCGGCAGAGGGTTTCGAGGCGCTTTTGACCTCCATCGGCCGATAGCGGACACAGGTGTCCCGCCCTCATGCCACGCGCTCACGCAGTATGTTTCGCGTTCGCGTGAGATTGAAGGCGATCGCCGTCAGCCGCACCTGAAGTCCAGCTTTCGCAAGTCCGATCCACCGCATGCGCCGCAGACCGTAGCTGCGCTTCCATGTACCGAAGACCTTCTCGATCCGGCGGCGGACATGGCCGACCTCGCGGTTCCAGGCTTCCAGCCTCTCAAGCGCTTCGGCACCGCCCCATAGCGCTCGCACCGGCAGGCGCGATGAACCGCCAGTATCCCGGATCAGGATCTCATTACGCGAACTGGCGTAGGCCAGATCGGCATGAACGTTGCCCGGATCGCTCGGCAGCACCGCACCGAGCATGCGGCCGTCGTTGACATTGGCAGGCGTCATCTCGATGCGCCGGACGATCCCGCCGTGGGCGTCGGTCGCCACGTGCGCCTTATAGCCATGCACGGCCGCCTTACGGCGATGGCCGACCCAACGGGCCTCCTCGTCCTTCATGATGCTGGCGAAGGCGATGATCGTGGCGTCCACCAGCGTGCCGGTCTTCACGATGACGTTCTTTTCGTCGAGCTGGCGCGTCACCGCCTCGAACAGAACCATGTCGAGGCCATGCCTCACGAGCTCCTTGCGGAACCGGACGAAGGCCGTGCGCTCCGGCCGCGGCAAAGCCACAGAACCGGCGGAACGAGGCGCGATCGTCGAGGGCCTCTGCTAACTTCACGTCCGACAGGTCGTACCAGAACGATAAAAGCAGGGCCTTCAGCATCGCCAGCGGCGGCCAGGCCATCTCCCCCCTCGCGGAGCGGTAGATCGGCGACAGGTCCTGGTCGATCTTGAGCCAGTCGATCAATTCGGCGATGTCGTCCAAGGCGCCGGGGCTCCGCTTTGCTCCCGCGTCCCCGAGCTGAAAATCTTCCTGACCAATGCGACGCCGCGCCATGACCCAACCCCCGTCCGGTGAACTTCAGTGAATCAACGATACAGGCTGCCAGCAAGCCCCGCGCACAGGTCTCATAACAGGCCGACCGGGATCCAGGCGCTCGCGCGACAGACGAGGGGGAACGGGACCGGATCAAGGCTCTTGAACGCGAGGTACGCGAGCTTCGCCAAGCCAATGAAAGCCTGCGCAAGGCGTCGGCATGTTTCGCCCAGGCCGAGCTCGACCGCCCGTTCAGACGATGATGGCGGGTCGTGTCCCCATCCGTGGTGTAGCTCGGCGGTAGCGTCGTTCATCTCGTCCGCGCCTTTCATCGCGCTGTAGGACGGATCGGCGGCGCGGTGGTCACCAGCGATTTCCGGTTAGGCTTGGGTTGCGACATCCAACCCGGACCGGACATCCCCTGATGCCGATCTGCTGCGCGAGATGATCGGCTTTGCCGCCCAGCGGCTGATGGAACTGGAGGTCGGTGCTGCGACCGGCGCCAGCTATGGCGAGAAGAGTGCCGAGCGCCTCGCCCAGCGCAA
>NZ_CAXPJM010000039.1:0-7961 GCF_964217435.1 Aurantimonas sp.
GGCCGCGGCCGAATCGGCCAGTCCTGACCGGCCCGCGGCGCGCCGCGGTCCGGGCCGGCGCCCCGTCGGCGCCGGTCCTCGACGATTGAAGAATTTGAGCGGCCGCCGGTAACCCCCGCCGCGGCCCGGGGCAGGCGCCCCAGAAGGAGAAAAGCCATGAACCAAGAGGTCATGAACATCTTCAATCCGCAGGTGGCTGCGCAGACGTTCGATTCGATCCGGATCTCGCTTGCCTCGCCTGAGAAGATCCTCTCCTGGTCGTTCGGCGAGATCAAGAAGCCCGAGACGATCAACTACCGTACGTTCAAGCCCGAGCGCGACGGCCTCTTCTGCGCGCGCATCTTCGGTCCGATCAAGGACTACGAGTGCCTGTGCGGCAAGTACAAGCGCATGAAGTACAAGGGCATCATCTGCGAAAAGTGCGGCGTCGAGGTCACCCTCTCGCGCGTGCGTCGCGAGCGCATGGGCCATATCGAACTCGCCGCGCCGGTCGCCCATATTTGGTTCCTGAAGTCGCTGCCGAGCCGCATCGGCACGCTGCTCGACATGACTCTCAAGGATATCGAGCGGGTTCTCTATTTCGAGAACTACATCGTCACCGAGCCGGGCCTGACCTCGCTGAAGGAGCACCAGCTCCTGTCCGAGGAAGAGTACATGATCGCCACCGACGAGTTCGGTGAGGATTCGTTCACGGCGCTGATCGGCGCCGAGGCGATCCAGGATCTGCTCGGCTCGATGGATCTCGAGACGATCGCCGGCGACCTTCGTTCGGAGCTCGCGGAGACCACCTCCGAGCTCAAGACGAAGAAGCTGATGAAGCGGCTGAAGATCGTCGAGAACTTCCTGGAATCCGGCAACAAGCCGGAATGGATGATCATGAGCGTCGTTCCGGTTATCCCGCCGGACCTGCGCCCGCTCGTCCCGCTGGACGGCGGCCGCTTCGCGACCTCCGATCTCAACGACCTGTATCGCCGCGTCATCAACCGGAATAACCGCCTCAAGCGGCTGATCGAGCTGCGCGCGCCGGGCATCATCATCCGCAACGAGAAGCGGATGCTGCAGGAGTCCGTCGACGCGCTGTTCGACAACGGCCGTCGCGGCCGCGTCATCACGGGTGCCAACAAGCGCCCGCTGAAGTCGCTCTCCGACATGCTCAAGGGCAAGCAGGGCCGGTTCCGTCAGAACCTGCTCGGCAAGCGCGTCGACTATTCCGGCCGTTCGGTCATCGTGACCGGTCCGGAGCTGAAGCTGCACCAGTGCGGCCTGCCGAAGAAGATGGCGCTCGAGCTGTTCAAGCCGTTCATCTATGCGCGCCTCGACGCCAAGGGCTTCTCGTCCACGGTCAAGCAGGCCAAGAAGCTGGTCGAGAAGGAGCGTCCGGAAGTCTGGGACATCCTCGACGAGGTCATCCGCGAGCATCCGGTCCTGCTGAACCGTGCGCCGACGCTGCACCGTCTCGGCATCCAGGCGTTCGAGCCGGTGCTGATCGAGGGCAAGGCCATCCAGCTGCACCCGCTCGTCTGCACGGCGTTCAACGCCGACTTCGACGGCGACCAGATGGCGGTCCACGTGCCGCTGTCGATCGAAGCGCAGCTCGAAGCCCGCGTCCTGATGATGTCGACCAACAACATCCTGCACCCGGCGAACGGCCAGCCGATCATCGTGCCGTCGCAGGACATGGTGCTGGGTCTGTACTACCTGTCGATCATGAACGAGAACGAGCCGGGCGAAGGCATGGCCTTCTCCGACATCGGCGAGATGGAGCAGGCGCTGTTCACCGGCGCCGTGACGCTGCACTCCAAGATCAAGGGCCGGTTCAAGACCATCGACGCCGAGGGCAACCCGGTCTCGCAGATCTACGAGACCACCCCGGGCCGCATGCTCATCGGCGAGATCCTGCCGAAGAACGCCAAGGTTCCCTTCGACATCTGCAACGAGCTGATGACGAAGAAGAACATCTCGCGGATGATCGATCAGGTGTATCGCCACTGCGGTCAGAAGGAGACGGTGATCTTCTGCGACCGGATCATGCAGCTCGGCTTCCGCCATGCGTGTACCGCGGGTATCTCGTTCGGCAAGGACGACATGCTGATCCCCGAGACCAAGCCGCAGATGATCGGCGAGACCCAGGCGCTCGCGAAGGAATACGAGCAGCAGTACAATGACGGCCTGATCACCCAGGGCGAGAAGTACAACAAGGTCGTCGACGCCTGGGCCAAGTGCACGGACAAGATCGCCGACGAGATGATGGCCCGCATCAAGGCCGTCGAGTTCAACGAGGACGGCCGTCAGAAGCCGATGAACTCGATCTACATGATGTCGCATTCGGGCGCGCGTGGTTCGCCGACCCAGATGCGTCAGCTGGCGGCGATGCGCGGCCTGATGACCAAGCCTTCGGGTGAGATCATCGAGACGCCGATCATCTCGAACTTCAAGGAAGGCCTGACCGTTCTCGAGTACTTCAACTCGACCCACGGTGCCCGTAAGGGTCTGGCCGACACCGCCTTGAAGACCGCCAACTCGGGTTACCTGACCCGTCGTCTCGTCGACGTCGCGCAGGATTGCATCATCACGCAGGTCGACTGCGGGACCGACAAGGGTCTGACGATGCAGCCGATCGTCGATGCCGGCCAGGTGGTCGCGTCGCTGGGCCAGCGCGTGCTGGGCCGGACCGCGCTCGAGGACATCGTGCATCCGCTCACCGGTGAGGTCATCGTCAAGGGTGGCGTCACCATCGAGGAGCCGGATGTCGAGATCATCGAGAAGGCCGGCATCCAGTCGATCAACATCCGTTCGGCGCTGACCTGCGAGATCCGCACCGGTATCTGCGGCACCTGCTACGGCCGCGATCTGGCCCGTGGCACGCCCGTCAACATGGGCGAGGCCGTCGGTGTCATCGCCGCACAGTCGATCGGCGAGCCGGGCACGCAGCTCACCATGCGGACCTTCCACATGGGCGGTACCGCACAGGTGGTGGATTCCTCGTTCCTCGAGGCGTCCTACGAAGGCACGGTGCAGATCCGCAACCGCAACGTGGTGCGCAACTCCGACGGCCAGCTGGTCGCCATGGGTCGCAACATGGCCATCCTGATCATGGATCAGGCGGGCAAGGAGCGGGCCTCGCATCGCGTCACCTACGGTAGCCGCGTCTATGTGGACGATGGCGATACCGTGCGGCGCGGCCAGCGTGTCGCCGAGTGGGATCCTTATACCCGCCCGGTGCTCACCGAGCTCGACGGTACGGTGGACTTCGAGGATCTGGTCGACGGCATCTCGGTGTCCGAGCAGGCCGACGAGGCCACCGGCATCACCAAGCGTGCGGTCATCGACTGGCGGGCGAGCCCGCGCGGTCAGGACCTCAAGCCGGCGATGGTCATCAAGGGTGACGACGGCGAGGTTCTCAAGCTGCCGCGCGGTTCCGATGCCCGCTACTACCAGTCGGTCGACGCCATCCTGTCGGTCGAGCCGGGCACACGGGTGTCGGCCGGTGACGTCCTGTCGCGTATTCCGATGGAAAGCGCCAAGACCAAGGACATCACCGGTGGTCTGCCGCGCGTCGCCGAGCTGTTCGAGGCCCGCAAGCCGAAGGACAACGCGGTCATCGCCGAGATCGACGGTACGGTGAAGTTCGGGCGCGACTACAAGAACAAGCGCCGGATCATCATCGAGCCGCACGAGGAGGGCGCCGAGCCCGTCGAGTACCTGATCCCGAAGGGCAAGCCGTTCCATCTCCAGGAAGGCGACGTCATCGAGAAGGGCGACTACATTCTCGACGGCAACCCGGCACCGCACGACATCCTGGCCATCCGCGGCGTGGAGGCTCTCGCGAGCTACCTCGTCAACGAGATCCAGGAGGTCTACCGGCTCCAGGGCGTTCTGATCAACGACAAGCACATCGAGGTCATTGTCCGGCAGATGCTGCAGAAGGTCGAGATCGTCGAGTCGGGCGACAGCGGCTACATTCCGGGCGATCATGTCGACCGGATCGAGCTGGCGGAGCTGAACGAGCGTCTGAACGAGGAGGGCAAGCGTCCCGCCTCGGGCAACCCGGTCCTGCTCGGCATCACCAAGGCGTCGCTGCAGACCCCGTCCTTCATCTCGGCCGCCTCCTTCCAGGAGACGACCCGGGTGCTCACCGAGGCCGCGGTTGCCGGCAAGACGGACACGCTGCAGGGCCTCAAGGAGAACGTCATCGTCGGCCGACTCATCCCGGCCGGTACCGGTGGCACCATGACCCAGGTCCGCCGCATCGCCACGGCGCGCGACGACCTGATTCTCGACGATCGCCGCAAGGCGGCCAACGTCGCCGAGACCGACCGGATGCTGACCTCGGTCAGCGACCCGGCCGAATAGGTCTTAACGGCCTGTTAACACCCTTCAGGGGCCGCCTTCGGGCGGCCCTTTGTCGTTTGGGGCCCGCGATGCGGCCCTGTACGGCGCGAGCGCCTGCAATATGCCGGCGCTTTCCGGCAGGACCGGGGGATCGGGGTTGACGAGGGGGGAGGGAATCGATAGATAGCCCTCCAACAGAGCCGATGTGAAGCCGACTCTTCCCAAGGACGCCGCGTCCGGGATCCAGAGCTTCAAACAAGGCTTCGTTCAACGAGACGCCACATCGCTGTATGCACGATCGCCCTGGCGGTCCTCTGCTTCGTGCCGGGCAGTTCGCAATACATGCGAACGATATGCTCGGTTTCGTGCATGGAGAAGTCCACTCCATGTACGGGCGGGCTGCTTCGTTTCGAACTTTGGATTTGGAAGAAGAGGGAAGGTTGGAATGCCGACCATCAACCAGCTTGTCCGCAAGCCTCGCGTACGTCCCACCGAGCGCAATACGGTCCCGGCACTCGAAGCGAACCCGCAGAAGCGCGGTGTCTGCACGCGAGTTTATACGACGACCCCGAAGAAGCCGAACTCGGCTCTGCGTAAGGTCGCCAAGGTTCGCCTCGTCAACGGTTACGAGGTGATCGGCTATATCCCGGGCGAGGGGCATAACCTTCAGGAGCACTCCGTGGTGATGATCCGCGGCGGTCGCGTGAAGGATCTTCCCGGCGTTCGCTATCACATCATTCGCGGCGTGCTCGACACGCAGGGTGTCAAGAACCGGAAGCAGCGGCGTTCGAAGTACGGCGCCAAGCGTCCGAAATAAGCCCAACGCTGATCACTGGAAGAGACGATAAATGTCCCGCCGTCACAGAGCCGAAAAGCGCGAGATCAACCCGGACCCGAAGTTCGGCGATCTCATCGTATCCAAGTTCATGAATGCCGTCATGTATGATGGCAAGAAGTCGGTTGCCGAGCGCATCGTGTATGGCGCGTTCGACGCCGTCCACGAGAAGTCCCGCCAGGACGCCGTGGCGATCTTCCACCAGGCGCTCGAGAACATCTCGCCGCACGTGGAAGTCCGTTCGCGCCGCGTTGGTGGTGCGACCTACCAGGTCCCGGTCGACGTTCGTCCGGAGCGCCGTCAGGCACTGGCCATTCGCTGGCTGATCACTGCGGCTCGCAACCGCAACGAGACGACCATGGTCGATCGCCTGTCGGGCGAACTCATGGACGCCGCCAACAACCGCGGTACCGCCGTGAAGAAGCGCGAAGACACGCACCGCATGGCGGAAGCGAACCGCGCCTTCTCGCACTACCGCTGGTAATTCTAGCTTCTGTCCGAAAGGCGACGCCCGATGGCACGCGACTATAAGATCGAAGATTACCGTAATTTCGGCATCATGGCTCACATCGATGCGGGAAAGACGACGACGACCGAGCGGGTGCTCTTCTACACCGGCAAGTCCCACAAGATCGGCGAAGTGCACGACGGCGCTGCGACGATGGACTGGATGGAGCAGGAGCAGGAGCGCGGCATCACGATCACCTCCGCTGCGACGACCACCTTCTGGCAGGGTCGCGACGGCAAGAAGCGCCGCTTCAACATCATCGACACCCCGGGCCACGTCGACTTCACCCTTGAAGTCGAGCGTTCGCTCCGCGTGCTCGACGGTGCGATCGCACTGCTCGACGCCAATGCCGGTGTCGAGCCGCAGACCGAGACCGTCTGGCGCCAGGCCGACAAGTATCATGTCCCGCGCATGATCTTCGTCAACAAGATGGACAAGACCGGCGCCGACTTCTACCGCTGCGTCGAAATGATCAAGTCGCGCCTCGGTGCGCGTCCGGTCGTGATCCAGCTGCCGATCGGCGCCGAGAACGAGTTCAAGGGCGTCGTTGACCTCATCGAGATGAAGGCGCTTGTCTGGCGCAACGAGAATCTCGGTGCCGAGTGGGACATCGTCGAGATCCCGGACGATCTGAAGGATCGCGCCGAGGAATATCGCGAGCTGATGATCGAGGCTGCGGTCGAGATCGACGAAGCCGCCACCGAGAAGTATCTCGAAGGCGAGATGCCCGACAATGACGAGCTGCGTCGCCTGATCCGCAAGGGCACTTGCGACGTCTGGTTCACCCCGGTTCTGTGTGGCTCGGCCTTCAAGAACAAGGGCGTTCAGCCGCTGCTCGACGCCGTCGTCGACTTCCTGCCGTCGCCGGTCGAAGTCCAGGCGATCAAGGGTATCGACCCGAAGACCGATGGCGAGATGATCCGCAAGTCGTCGGACGACGAGCCGCTGTCGATGCTGGCCTTCAAGATCATGAACGACCCGTTCGTCGGTTCGCTCACCTTCGCCCGCATCTATTCGGGTGTCCTCACCAAGGGCTCCTCGGTGATGAACACGGTGAAGGACAAGCGCGAGCGCGTCGGCCGCATGCTGCAGATGCACTCCAACTCGCGTGAGGACATCGAAGAGGCGTATGCAGGCGACATCGTGGCGCTGGCCGGTCTCAAGGAGACCACCACGGGCGACACGCTCTGCGATCCGCTGAAGCCGGTCATTCTCGAGCGCATGGAATTCCCCGATCCGGTCATCGAGATTGCGATCGAGCCGAAGACCAAGGGCGACCAGGAAAAGATGGGCCTCGCGCTCAACCGCCTGGCAGCCGAGGATCCGTCCTTCCGCGTCAAGACTGACGAGGAATCCGGCCAGACGATCATCGCCGGCATGGGTGAGCTTCACCTCGACATCCTGGTCGACCGCATGAAGCGGGAGTTCAAGGTCGAGGCGAATATCGGTGCACCGCAGGTGGCATACCGCGAGACGATCACGCGGAAGGCCGAGGTGGACTACACCCACAAGAAGCAGACCGGTGGTACGGGCCAGTTCGCCCGCGTCAAGCTGGTGTTCGAGCCGGCCGAGATCGGCGAAGGGTTCTCCTTCGAGTCGAAGATCGTCGGCGGCGCGGTGCCGAAGGAATACATCCCGGGCGTCCAGAAGGGCATCCAGTCCGTCCTCGGTGCAGGTCCGCTTGCGGGCTTCCCGATGGTCGACATCAAGGCCGAGCTCCTCGACGGTGCTTACCATGACGTCGACTCCTCGGTCCTGGCCTTCGAGATCGCCTCCCGTGCGGCGTTCCGCGAAGCCATCCAGAAGGCCGGTCCGCGCCTGCTGGAACCGGTGATGAAGGTCGAGGTTGTGACGCCTGAGGATTACGTCGGCGATGTCATCGGCGACTTGAACTCGCGGCGTGGTCAGATCCAGGGCACCGAGCCGCGCGGCATCGCGCAGGTCGTCAACGCCATGGTCCCGCTGGCCAACATGTTCGGTTACGTGAACCAGCTCCGCTCGATGTCCCAGGGCCGCGCCCAGTACACGATGCAGTTCGATCACTACGAGCAGGTTCCGAACCAGGTCGCTGACGAGATCCAGAAGAAGTTCGCCTGATAGCGAACGGCTTCGAGACGAATAGGGCTCCCTGAGCCCGGACTAGACAAACGGAGTGGCAAGATGGCCAAGAGCAAATTCGAGCGCAACAAGCCGCATGTGAACATCGGCACGATCGGTCACGTTGACCATGGCAAGACGTCGCTGACGGCGGCGATCACGAAGTACTTCGGCGAGTACCGTGCGTAC
>NZ_CAXPJM010000040.1:0-102203 GCF_964217435.1 Aurantimonas sp.
TCACGTGACTGGAGTTCAGACGTGTGCTCTTCCGATCTGAAGGCGAAGCTTTCTATAATGGTCCTGTTTATAACTTTGTAGGATTAACTTCAACACCTAACTATAGATATACAATGGATGTAGGTCATACTTTACAAGCTATGCCTGAGCTGTACTTAACTTTACAGTATGAGTTCATTGATTCTATGGCTGATGATTACTCAGCAACATATGAGCCAATTGGTTCAGTTGGTGATTGGACACAAGTTAACTTAAGAGCAGTTTACTCTGTTCCTCAAGTTGACGGTCTAAACGTTTCATTAACAGTAAGAAACGCTGAGAAAAATGATCCACCACTTGATTCATCAGGTGAGTTCAGTCACCCAGCGCATGCTGGCGATGTACAAGAAAAAAGAAAAGTGAGGCGGTAGCGACCGATGACAGAGAATTTCGCCGCCTTCCTGTACCTCGTCTCGGGGGTGCTCTTCATCCTCGCGCTGCGGGGCCTTTCCCACCCGACGACCAGTCGTCAGGGCAACATGTTCGGCATGGTCGGCATGGCCATCGCCATCGTCACCACGCTGCTTCTGGCCGGTCCGTCCTTCGGTAGCCTGGTGCTGATCGTGCTGGGTATCGCCATCGGCGGTGCCGGCGGCGCGATCGTCGCCAAACGCATTCCGATGACGGCGATGCCGCAGCTCGTCGCCGCCTTCCACTCGCTGGTCGGTCTGGCCGCCGTCATGGTCGCCGCCGCGGCGCTCTATGCGCCGGAAGCCATCGGTATCGGCACGGTCGGTGCCATTCACGGCCAGGCGCTGGTCGAGATGTCGATCGGCGTGGCGATCGGTGCGATCACCTTCACGGGCTCGATCATCGCCTTCCTGAAGCTCGACGGCCGGATGAGCGGCAAGCCGATCATGCTGCCGTCGCGCCATCTCATCAACATCGCGCTCGGCGTGGTCATGGTGGCGCTGGTCATCGGCTTCGCAGTGACCGAGAGCCACGTGATGTTCTGGCTGATCGTCCTGGTGGCGCTGGCGCTCGGCGTGCTGCTGATCGTGCCGATCGGCGGTGCCGACATGCCGGTGGTCGTCTCGATGCTCAACTCCTATTCGGGTTGGGCCGCCGCGGGCATCGGCTTCACGCTGCAGAACCTGGCACTGATCATCACCGGCGCGCTGGTCGGCTCGTCCGGCGCCATCCTGTCCTACATCATGTGCAAGGGCATGAACCGGTCGTTCATCTCGGTCATTCTCGGCGGCTTCGGCGGCGAGAGCGGCCCGGCCGGGGCCGACGATCTGGGCGACCGCACGGTCAAGCAGGGCTCGGCCGAGGACGCTGCCTATCTGATGAAGAATGCCGGCCGGGTCATCATCGTCCCGGGCTACGGCATGGCGGTGGCACAGGCCCAGCACGCGCTGCGCGAAATGGCCGACAAGCTGAAGGAAGAGGGCGTCGAGGTGAAATACGCCATCCATCCGGTGGCGGGCCGCATGCCCGGGCACATGAACGTGCTCCTGGCAGAAGCCAACGTGCCCTATGACGACGTGTTCGAGCTGGAGGACATCAACTCCGAGTTTGCCCAGACCGACGTCGCCTTCGTCATCGGCGCCAACGACGTGACCAACCCGGCGGCGCGCGACGACAAGGCCTCGCCGATCTACGGCATGCCGATCCTGAACGTCGACCAGGCGCAGACCTGCCTGTTCATCAAGCGCTCGCTCGGCTCCGGCTATGCCGGCATCGACAACACGCTGTTCTACAAGGACAACACGATGATGCTGTTCTCGGACGCCAAGAAGATGGTCGAGGACATCGTCAAGTCGCTGAACGACTAGGGTCTTCGCGACCCTTCGCGCTGCCCATGTGAAAAGGCCCTGCCGGCGATGCCGGCAGGGCCTTTTCCGTTTCTGGACCGTGGGTCGGCCGGCTTACTTCGGGCGGACTTCGCCCGGGCCTGCCGGAACGGCGGGGACCGCGACCGTGGCCGGCTCGGTGACGACGGGCTCGGCCGGCGTCAGGGTGAACTTCGACACGCCGATGGCGGCGTTGATGCCTTCCTGCGCCTGGACGCTGACCGGCTGCAGCGAATAGCTGTCCTGCGCGCCGCCGACCAGCACGTTTGCACCGCCGCCGACGATGGCCGACGCGTCCGCCGTGGCGCCGACATAGGTGCCCTGGAGGCCGTTCGGCTGGTAGGTGTAGCCGTCGGCCGTCACGACGGCCCAGGTCATGACCGTGCGGCCGGTGACGCCGACATCGAGGCCGAAGGTGTCGAGGGTCGCGGCATAGAGCTCCACGGGGCCGTCACCGGCCGGCGTGAACTCGCAGACCAGATCCTCGGAGGATCCGACGATGAAGCCCGTTGCGCCGTCGCTGTGGCAGCCGAGCACGCCGGCCTTCACTTCTGCCGCCTGAGCGGAGGTTGCGGCGAACGGTGCCGCGGCGAGCGTGGCTGCGATGGCGAGGCTCGAAATTCTGGAAATCATAAGGGCATTCCTTGCATTGTTCTGTCCCGTTCGCCGGGGAGAACCGCGCAGGAGCCTTCCTGTTCCGTGACGGATGATGTCATTTTGCAACGGCCGTGATCGCGGAGGCCACGGACGCTCTCCCGATCGCCGGGGAGAGCCGGCCCGACCGCTTGCGCGGCCGGGCGTCGCATTGATCAGGCGGCGTTGCCGCCGCGCGTGCGGGCCATGCCGTCCTTGGCCGGCACGTATTTCGGGTCGATCTGTGCGCCGCGCGCATAGGACTGGAAGGCGCGCTTGGTCTCGCCGCGACGCTCATAGACCAGCGCCTGGTTGGTCCAGTACTCAGCCTTGGTGTCGTCGAGCTTCAGGGCGGTGTTGAAGTCGGTGAAGGCATTCTCCTCGTCGCCGAGGGCGAGATAGGAGACGCCGCGCCCCGAATAGGGCTCCGAGGCATTGGCCTGCAGCGAGATGGCCGTCGAGAAGTCCTCGATCGCCTGCTTGTGCTGGCCGTCCTTCTGATAGAGCAGGCCGCGATTGTGATAGGCGCGCGGGTCTGTGGTGTTCAGGTCGATGGCGCGCTGGAAGTCGGCCAGCGCCTCGCGGTTGCGACCGGCCACCCGGTAGACGTTGCCGCGGCCGATATAGGCGGAATCATAGTTCGGATTGATCCGCAGGGCCGCGTTGTAGTCCTCGACGGCCTTCAGCGGCTCGTTGGTCTGGCGGTAGACCAGCGCGCGGTTGGCGTAGGCCTGATGGAAATTCGGGTCGAGCTGCAACGCCATTGTGAAATCGGCGATCGCGGCTTTGTAGTTGCCAGCGCGGCCATAGGCGGTGCCGCGCACATTGTAGGCTTCCGGGTCCCGCGGATTGGCGTCCACCGTCTGGCTGAGCGAAGCCAGGTTCTGCTCGAGACCTTGGTTCTGGTCGAGCGCGATCGCGGTCACGGCGGGGCCGTCGGCGGTCTGGCAGGCGGAGAGAATCGCGATCAGCCCGAGCGCCGCGGTGGCCCGCAGAAGTGCAGCCGCGCGACCGGCGGGTTCATGCGGCGCGCAATGGTCGGCCGGGTGAAGGGCGATCGGGTGGGAGAGCTGCGGCATCGACGGACTGTTCCTCAAGAGACGGTTCGGACGTTCGGATCGCCTGGGACGCTCGCCCACGCGACGGCAAACCGAACTGTCCTATGCCATGCATGCGGTTGCGCCGCAAACGACGAAAGGCGGCGGCCGGAGGCCGGCCGCCGCACTTGAATCGCCAAAACGGTCGAAATTACGGCTGCTTAGTGAACGCGGCCGCCGGCCAGCAGGCCTTCGCGCTGAGCCTGCTTGCGGGCCAGCTTGCGACTGCGGCGGACCGCCTCGGCCTTCTCGCGGGCCCGCCTCTCGGAAGGCTTCTCGAACGCGCCGCGCATCTTCATTTCGCGGAAGATTCCTTCGCGCTGCATCTTCTTCTTGAGCGCGCGAAGCGCCTGGTCGACGTTGTTGTCGCGTACAACTACCTGCACAGGGGTGTTCCGTTTCTGAAGTGTGGACGGGCCGTATAGGGACGAGAAAAGCTGTGCCGCGGAGCGTGTTGCTTCGAAGCGCGCTGGCCGATAGCAGATGACCGCCTTCTTGTCGAGGTCGTCCGGCCACACTGGCCGTGCCGAATGGCGTCAGCGGTTCGCAGCGCCGGCGGGACCGGGCCCGGCGGCATCGAAGTCGGCCTGGGAGACATTCGTCACCACGAAGTCGGCGACCCTGACGAAGGCCTCGTCGGTGTCGCCGCGAAACGAGAGGACGCGGCTGAAGACGTCCCTGCGATCCTCGATGTCGATGATGTCGACGCGGCCCATGCCGACGAGCGTCGAGACCTTCTGGACCGCCCCGAGCAGGAGATAGTCCACGTCGAGCGCCGCGGCGGCTTCGACCGCCTTTTCGACACTGAGCGTACCGACGCTGCATTCGGGCTGGCCGCATGTCAGCGCGACGACCTCATAGGCAGCGCGGTCGGCGAGGCCCTCGCCGAGTGTCGATTCGAACAGGGCGATCCGTGCGGCATGTTCCGCCGTCCGGTCGCCCGGCTCGCCGGACGTATCGAGATAGTAGATGTTGGCGAGCGCGATCCGGGGCGTATCGTTGTTCGCCGCGGCGGGTCCCGTGGCCGATGCGGCGATGAGGCCGGCGGCGATGCCGATGGCTAGCTTGCGTGGAAATCCGGTCATTACTGGTTCCTCCGTCCGTTCGCCCACCCGCCGGTGTCCCGGCCATGCCGTATCGGTCTCGCCATGTCGGCGCCCACAGCACAGGGGCCGACAGGCAATCGCGATTTCACGATGGATATCGTATCCACCAAGAGTATATGCGCCCGCGCAGCCTTCGCTGCTTCAAGTGCAGTGCAAAATTGCCTAGGGTCGCGAAACTGACCCTAGGCCACCTGAGCGGGACACAACATAACATGAGTGACATTCGACGCGAGCGGACAATGGCTTCGGCCTCTGCACAGGCCTTGCCGCGCATCTCCTGGGGGGCGATCGTCGCGGGTTCGCTGCTGGCGATGGCGCTGCAATTCATGCTCGGCCTCTTGGGGCTGGGCATCGGACTGTCCAGCATCGAGGCTGCCGCCGCCGGGGATGCGGGTGCGCTCCTGTCCGCCGGAGGGCTGTGGACCATCGCGGTCGTCCTGATCGGCCTGTTCGTCGGCGCCTATACTGCCGGCCGCCTGTCGGGCAGCGTCTCTCGAACCGACGCGGTTCTGCACGGCGTCATCACCTGGGCGACCTCCACGCTGGTGGTGGTGTTTCTCCTGACCAGCGGTGCCTCGGCCGTGGTGGGCGGCGCCTTCGGTGCGATCGGCAGCTCGATTCAGGGGCTGACCCAGGCCGCCGCCACGGCCGCACCGCGATCGGATTCGGGGCTTCCCGATCCGATCCGCCGCGAGGTCGCGCAGCTTCTCGATCGCGCGACGGCCGCCCCGGCCCCGCAGGCGGCGACCGACGTTGAAGGGCCTGGCGGCGAAGATAGTGTGGCGGGCGACAATGACGCGAATGTTGCGAGTTCCGCTGAGCAGGCCGGATCTGTCGATCTTGCCGGCGCGGTGACGACGATTGCCGCCGGACTTGCCGAGGATGCGACGTCCGACGAGCGCACGGCTGCCGTGCAGGCCATCGCCGACGGAGCAGGCATCCCGACCGCGCAGGCGCGCCAGCGGCTGCAGGCGTTCCAGCAGCGTTTCGACGAGGCGCAGCGCGATGCCCGGCGCGCGGCGGCCGAGGCGGCGCAGGTGGTGTCCTCCGCGTCCTTCGGCGCCTTCGTCGCATTGCTGCTCGGCCTGCTGGTCGGCGCGGCTGGTGGTTTCGTCGGCCGGTCCCGCCGACCGGTGATGTAAGAGCGCCAGGGCCGGCGGCGATCACGGCGCTCCGCACCGTCGCCGCCGGCATTTCGTCGCTGCGTCACCGGCCGTCGCAATCGGAGCATGGTGCGGCGTGATCCCCGCTAGACATGGAGAGTGCGGCCATTGCTCCAGCGGGCAGGGCGGCGCTACACCTGACGGGCGGGCGGTATCCTCGATCGTGCGCCATTCGGATGCGGGGCGAATTATGCGACGATTTTCGGCCTTTGCGCTGGCACGCGAAGCGATGCGCGGCCATTCCGGCTGGACCGAGCAATGGGCCTCGCCCGAACCGCGCAAGACCTACGACGTGGTCATCGTCGGCGCCGGCGGCCATGGTCTCGCCACGGCCTATTATCTCGCCAAGGAGCACGGCATCACCGACATCGCGGTGATCGAGAAGGGCTGGCTCGGCGGCGGCAACACCGGCCGCAACACCACGATCATCCGCTCCAACTATCTCTATGACGAATCCGCGGCGCTCTACGACCACGCGGTCAATCTGTGGGAGGGCCTCTCCCAGGACCTCAACTACAACGTCATGTTCTCGCCGCGCGGCGTCCTGATGCTGTCGCACAACGAGCACGACCGGCAGGGCGCCCAGCGCCACATTCACGCCAACCGGCTGAACGGCGTCGACAACGAATGGCTGACGCCGGACGAGTGCAAGGCCTATTGCCCGCCGCTGAACATCTCGACGAACACGCGCTATCCGGTGATCGGCGGCGCGCTGCAACGGCGCGGCGGCACCGCCCGGCATGATGCCGTCGCCTGGGGCTATGCTCGCGCGGCCTCGGCCCGCGGCGTGCATGTCCTGCAGAACACCACGGTCACCGGCATCCGGCGCAGCACCGACGGCCGTGTGGCGGGCGTCGAGACCTCGCGCGGTTTCATCGGCGCCCGCAAGGTCGGCGTCGTGGCGGCAGGCAGCACCTCCGTCGTGATGAACATGGCCGGCGTGCGCATGCCGATCGAGAGCTTCCCGCTGCAGGCGGTGGTCTCCGAGCCGGTGAAGCCGTGCTTTCCCTGCGTGGTGATGTCCAACACCGTCCACGCCTATGTCTCCCAGTCGGACAAGGGCGAACTGGTGATCGGGGCGGGCACCGACCAGTATCCGTCCTATTCGCAGACCGGCAGTCTTTCGATCTTCAACCACACGCTCGACGCGATCGCCGAGATGTTCCCGATCTTCCGGCGCATGCGGATGCTGCGGACCTGGGGCGGCATCGTCGACGTGACGCCGGACCGCTCGCCGATCTTGTCGAAGACGCCCGTGCCGGGGCTTTACGTCAATTGCGGCTGGGGCACCGGTGGCTTCAAGGCGACGCCGGGCTCCGGTCACGTCTTCGCCCACACGATTGCCCGCGACGAGCCGCATCCCATCAATGCCGCCTTCAGCCTCGACCGCTTCGAGACCGGGCGCTTCATCGACGAGGCGGCCGCGGCCGCCGTCGCCCACTAGCGCGGAAAGGCGGACGATGCTGCTGATCCACTGCCCCTATTGCGAGGACGACCGGCCGGAACCGGAGTTCCGCCATGCCGGCGAAGCGCATATCGCGCGGCCCTCTGCGGAGCTCGACGCCGGACGGGCGGTCGCGGAATCCCTTTATCTGCGCACCAACACGCGCGGCGTGGTGTTCGAGCGCTGGCGGCATGTGCATGGCTGCGGCCGCTTCTTCAACGCCGCCCGGCATTCCGTGTCCGACCGGTTTCTCGCATTCTACAAGGCCGGCGAGCCGAAGCCGGACATTGCCGCGGAGGATGGCCTTGCCCTCGACCCGCTTGGCGCGGGCGCCACGCCGGCGACCGTCGGCGCCGACGGGCTCAATGTCGGTGGCAGGGAGACGGGCCGATGACGTCGCGGCGACTTCCCGAGGCCGGCCGTCTCGGCAATGCCCGGCGCATTGCCTTCAGCTTCGATGGCCAGCGCTATGCGGGCCGCGAAGGCGATACGCTGGCCTCGGCGCTACTGGCGAACGGCATCCATCTGACCGGCCGCTCGTTCAAGTATCACCGGCCGCGCGGCATCGTCGGTTCCGGGCCGGAGGAGGCCAATGCGCTGGTCGAGATCCGCCGCGACGCGGCGCGGCGCACGCCCAATATCCGCGCCACCATGCAGCCGCTCCATGACGGGCTGGAGGCCGTCAGCCAGAATCGCTGGCCGTCGCTCGATTTCGATGTCGGCGCCGTTAACGGCCTCTTCTCGCGCTTCCTGACGGCGGGCTTCTACTACAAGACCTTCATGTGGCCGAAGACCTTCTGGCACCGGGTCTACGAGCCCTATATTCGGGCCGCTGCCGGGCTTGGCCGGGTGCCGGATGCGCCCGACACCGACACCTACGCCAACCGTTTCGCGCATGTGGACGTGCTTGTCGCAGGCGGGGGCGCGGCGGGTCTTGCCGCGGCGCTCGAGGCCGGCGCGAGCGGGGCGAGCGTCCTGATCTGCGACGAGAATGCCGGTTTCGGCGGCTGGCTGCGGGCCGAAAGCGACACGACGATCGACGGCGGGCCGGCAATGGACTGGGTCGCCGATGCGGTGGCCCGTCTCGCAGCGATGCCGAATGTGCGGGTGATGCCCCGCACCACCGCTTTCGGCTATTACAATCACAACATGGTCGCGCTCTGCGAGCAGGTGACCGAGCATCTGGCGCAGCCCGACCCGGCCCTGCCGCGCGAGAGGCTGTGGCAGGTGCGGGCGAAACAGGTGGTGCTGGCGACCGGCTCGATCGAACGGCCGCTGGTGTTTCCGGACAACGACCGGCCGGGGATCATGCTGGCGGGCGCGGCGCGACTCTATCTCAATCACTACGGCGTCGCGGTGGGCCAGCGGGTCTGCGTCTTCACCGCCCATGACGCGGCCTATGCCACGGCGCTGGATCTCAAGCGCGCCGGCGTGGACGTGCCGGCCATCGTCGATCTGCGCGCCGAACCGGGGCCGGGTCTTACGGGCGCGGCGCGGGCTGCGGGCATCGAGGTGCTCTGCGGCTATGGCGTGAAGAGCGTGCGCGGCCGGCGCCGGATCCGCGGGATCACCATTGAGGAGCTGCGCTCGGGGAACGACAATCGCAGCTTCGACTGCGATGCGCTGCTGATGTCGGGGGGCTTCACGCCGTCGGTGCACCTGTTCTCGCAATCGCGCGGCAAGCTCGCCTTCGACGCGAACCTGCAGGCCTATGTCCCATCCGAGGCGGTGCAGGCCTGCGTCAGCGTCGGCGCGGCTGCCGGCCAGTTCGATCTCGCCGAAACCATTGCGGGCGCACGCCGCGCCGGTCGCGCCGCCGCTGGCGGTGATGACGCTGCGGCGGAGGCGGTCACGGTCGACGGCGCGGCTGGGTTCGGCGGCGGCATGGCCGGAGCGACGCCGGCGGCCGGGCCCGGCAAGGCCGTGAAGGCCTTTGTCGACTTCCAGAACGACGTGACGGCCCGCGACATCCGTCTCGCGGTCGCCGAGGGTTTCCGGTCCGTCGAGCATATCAAGCGCTTTACCACCACCGGGATGGCGACCGACCAGGGCAAGACGTCGAACATTCATGGCCTGGGCGTTGCGGCCGAAGCGCTCAGCCGGCCGATGCCCGAGGTGGGGTTGACCACCTTCCGCGCGCCCTTCACGCCAGTGTCCTTCGGTACCATTGCAGGCTTCGCGCAGGGGGCGCTGTTCGATCCGACCCGGCAGACGCCGATCCACGAGAGCGCGGCAGCAGACGGCGCGGTCTTCGAGGATGTCGGCATGTGGAAGCGCGCCTGGTATTTCCCGCGTGGCGCCGACAAGCACGCGGCGGTGGACCGCGAATGCCGCGCGGTGCGCGAGGCCGCCGGGCTCTTCGACGCCTCGACGCTCGGCAAGATCGAGCTGGTCGGTCCCGATGCAGGAGCGTTTCTCGACCTGATGTATGCGACGCCGCTGTCGCGGCTCGCCGTGGGCAAGTGCCGCTATGCGCTGATGCTGAACGAGGCGGGCTTCATCATCGACGATGGCATCGTTGCGAGGATCGCCGAGGACCGCTTTCACGTCACCACGACGACCGGTGGTGCCCCGCGCGTGCTCAACCTCATGGAGGATTACCGCCAGACCGAATTCCCGGAGATGGCGGTCTGGACAAGCTCGATCAGCGAGCAATGGGCGGTGATCGCGGTGCAGGGGCCGCGGGCGCGGGACCTGATCGCGCCGTTCGTCGAAGGGCTGGACATCGGGCCGGACGCCTTCGCGCATATGTCCGTCGCCGAATGCCGCTTCATGGGGCTGCCCTGTCGGCTGTTCCGCGTGTCCTTCACCGGCGAGCTCGGCTTCGAGATCAACGTGCCGTCGGATTACGGTCGCAGCGTCTGGGATGCGCTGCGCGAACGAGGACGCAGCCTGGGCGTCGAGCCCTATGGCACCGAGGCCATGCATGTGCTGCGGGCCGAGAAAGGCTACATCATCGTCGGCCAAGAGACGGATGGGACAGTGACGCCGGCCGATGCCGGCATGGCGTGGGCGGTGTCGCGCAAGAAGGCGGATTTCGTCGGCAAGCGGGGGCTGGAGCGGCCGGATTTGTCGGCGCCGGGACGCAAGCAGCTCGTCGGGCTGAAGACCGCCAACCCGCTGACGGTTCTGGAAGAGGGGGCGCAACTCGTCGCCGATCCGAACCAGCGCGTGCCGATGACCATGCTCGGCCATGTGACCTCGGCCTATCGCTCGCAGACGCTGGGGCGGTCCATCGCACTGGCGATGGTCAAGGACGGGCGCAGGCTGGTGGGCCAGACCCTCTACGTGCCCATGCCGACGGAGACGATCGCGGTGGAAGTGACGGAGCCGGTGTTCTTCGATCCAGACGGGGAGCGACTGCATGGTTGATGCGCAGACGGATGGACCGAAGGGGGCAACGCCGGCGCATGGGGCCGGCAGGACCGGCGAGATGCCGCGGCGGCTCTCGCCGCTCGACGGTCGCCAGGCCAGCGGGCCCGGCGTGACGCTGATTCCGGCCGCATCGCGCCGCCGTCTGATCCTGCGGGCAAGGGGCGATGCCATCGCCGCCGCCGGTACCGCGCTCGGCCTGGAACTGCCCGTGCGGCCGAAGACGAGCGCCCGCCAGGGCGGCGTATCCGCGCTCTGGCTGGGACCGGACGAGTGGCTGATCCTCGACGAGACCGAGGCGGCCAATTCCCTCGCCGCGTCGGATGGGCCCCTGGCGGAGGCGCTCGTCGCCGTCTCCGGCATTGCCGTGGTCGATATTTCCCATCGCAATGTCGGCATCGTGGTCGACGGGCCGGCCGCCGAAGCGGTCGTTGCCGCCGGCTGTCCGCAGGATATCCGGCCGGTCAGTTTTCCGGTCGGGGCCTGCAGCCGCACGGTCCTGTCGAAGGCGGAAATCGTTCTGTGGCGGACCGGCGAACAGCACCTCGAGATCGAGTGCTGGCGATCCTTCGCGGATTATGTCTGGACGTTCCTCGCCGAAGCGAGCCGGGCTCCGGCGGTGTGAGACGGGTCAGAGGGGGCGCATCGACCGCCGGAAGGCGTCGCGGTCAATGACGCGCTCGACATAGGCCTGGATGGGCGTGCTGTCGCCGATGCGGGGTGCGCCGATCATGCCCGCCCAGTTCAATTGCGCGCCGATATAGAGATCGGCGGCGGTGAAATTATCACCCAGCAGATAGGGGCCGCCCGACAAAGCGGCTTCCAGCGTGTCGATCACGTCGTTGTAGCAGCCCCAGCCAACGGTGGATTTCGACAGGGGCACGGCGTCCTTGCGCATCATCGTCTCGGTTAGCGCCGGTTCGAAGCAGCTTCCGCCGAAGAACAGCCAGCGATAATAGCTGCCGCGCTCGGGGCAGTCCTGACGGGGGGCGAGGCCGGCGGCGGGATAGGCATCGGCGAGCCAAGCGATGATGGCAGGCGTCTCGGTGATCACCGTGCCGTCGTCCAGCACCAGCGCCGGGATCTTGCCCATGGGATTGATCGTCAGGAAGTCCGGGCGGCGATTGTCGCCTGCCTCGAAATCGATCGGCACGATCTCGTGCTCGGCACCGACTTCCTCGAGCATCCAGCGCACCATCGCCGCCCGGCTGCGTGGATTGTGGTAGAATGTCAGCCGACCCGGCATCGTCCGTCTCCCGACCATGGCCCTGCATCCGGGGCGATCATGGCAGAGTGCGATGACGAGGGGAAGTTACCGCCAGCCTGGCTCAGGACGGCGTGCCGTCGGCGTCGCGCTTGGCTCTCAGCGCCGTGGCGTACCATTCGAATTCGTCGAGCCATTTTGCCGCCGAGCGGTCGATCCAGTCCTCCATGGCGGCGCCGTCCTCGCCCAGCGACTTGCCGATGGAGGGAATGGCGAGGATCGACGGCAGGCTGGGCATGCCCATTTCCGCAAGGATCGGGCGCAGCGCGATCGCCGCCCTGACGCCGCCGAACCGGCCGGCGGAATAGGAGACGATCGTCGAGGGGCGCCAGAAATACTCCTCCAAGAAATAGTCGAGCGTGTTCTTCAGCGCCGGCGGGACCGACTGGTTGTATTCGGCGCTGACGACGACGAAGCCGTCGGCCCGCCGATAGAGGTCGGCCAGCCGCTCCAGCTTCTCCGGTGCCTCGCCGCGCGGATATTCCTTGTACATCCTGTCGAGGAGCGGCAGGTCGAGTTCCATCGGGTCGACCAGCACCGGTTCGTGCCCGCGCTCGTGCAGCTTCGCGATGACGAATTTCGCCGCCTTGATGCCCTGCCGTTCGGTGCGAACCGAGCCAAGGATGACGGGAACGAGCAGGGACATGGACGTGACCTCCTTGAGTGCGAAGGGGGATCGTCCGCCGGGTCAGCCCACCGCGTCAAGCGCCAGGATGTGGTTGTCCCATTCGAGGTCGGCCCGGGTCGGGCTGTCGTCGTCTTCCAGGCGGACGATGTCGCCGGCGCCGCTGGTCGCCATGAAGCCGGAACCGCCCGGGGCGAGGCCGCAGCCGTCGCGCAGGACATGGCGGGAAAGGATGTTGCCCGTGGCGGCCTCGATGATCAGCATCGTATTGCCGACCGGAGAGGAGACCGCGACGCGAGCCCCGTCGCGACTGGTGGCAACCGAGCCGATATAATTGCCGAGGCCGGCAAGATCGGTTTCCGGCATGGCGGTGAGGGCCAGCGGCCGGCCGGCTTCGGCAAAGCCCACAAGGGGCGGCGCGTCGCCGGACGCGCCCTGATACTGGCCGCCGAACCAGACCCGGTGCTGCGCATCGACGGCGATGTGATGCAGCGACAGCTTGTGCAGATGCGAGGGCAGCAGCTGCCGGTCGAGAAGGTCGCCGCTTCGCCGATCGATGAAGGCGATGGACGGCTCCATGGTGGCAAGGTTCAGCTTCTGCCGGCCGTAATCGGGGTGGGTCTCGATGCCGCCATTGGCGACGACGATGGTCTCGCCGTCGGGCATCAACAGCGCCTCGTGGGTGTCCATGCCGTGGGAATCGAACTCGCCGATGCGCCGATAGCCGGCTGCGACGTCGTAGACGCCGATCACGCCATGGGCAGCGTCGTAGTCGTTTTCGGTGGCGTACATCAGCGCGCCGTCGGGCGAGAAGAAGCCATGGCCGAAGAAATGCCGGCCTTCGACCGAGGTCAGCGTCTGGAGTGTCTCGCCACTGACCGGATCGAAGACGATGGCGAAGGTGCGCGGGCGGCGGGCGAAGACCACCGCGCGGCGACGGACGGGATCATAGGCCACGTCGTGGCCGCGATCGGGCAGGGAGACCGTCGAGACGATCTCGCCGCGCTCGGAAAAGATCGCGCAGCCATAGCTGCCGTCCGGCCGCCGGCAGGAGGCGCCGAACAGGGCGTCGGTTCGCTCAAGTGCGGCGGCGGAACGGGCGGACAGGCCCCCGACGAAGGCGGCTCCGGCCCCTGCGAGGAAGCGCCGCCGGTCGAGGAGGATGCCGCGGCTGGCGGGATGCGGGCGGAAGGACATGAGACAATTCCCGGCGCGTGCCATGGCCGCGCCTGCGTTGGTTCGGCGTGAGCGCCCCTCAATCGCCGTCGAGGGCGGAGAAGCCGGCCGACAAGCCGAGAATGGGCGAGACCTGTTCGGCGAACTGGCTCTGCAGGCTGTCGGTGACGATCAGGAGATAGGTCAGCCCCTGGCGCTTGTCGGGTTCGCTCGCGACGTCCGCCAGCGGCGGCGCGAGTTCGGACAGGGTGCGGTCGGCATTGGCGAATTCGAACAGGATCGAATCCTCCAGATAGGCCTGGGGCGCGGGCAGGAGGCCAGCGAGCTTCGATGCGGCGAAGAGGTCGTTCATGCCGGCGAAATTGGCGCGCAGGGACGCCAGCGCGAGTTCTGAGCGGCGAAACAGGAACAGGTTGGGCTTCGCCGCCTCGGCGCTTTCGCCCATTGCCGGGCGCAGCCGCAGGTCGCGGATCGCCTCGAAGCCATGGATAAAGACGCCGACGATTTCCTGCAGCGAATCCTCGGCGCTGCGCCAAGCCGGGTCGGCGGCGTCCGGCGCGGTCAGGCGGGCGGCGATGCCGGCGTCCGCGGCCCAAGCGGCGTCGAGCTCGCCGGCGATGGACGCAAGGTTGCGGGCGATGGCCCGGCCGTAGGTACAGCGGAAGGCGCTCTGATCGGTGGCGAGCGTCTCGGCATCCGTCCCGTGCAGGACGAATTCCAGGGCGCCCAGCCCCTGGACGGCGACCGACTTGTCGGCGAGGCGCTGCTGCGTTGTTGCTGTCTCGTCCTCGCCGCCGAGAATGCCCTGGATCTGGCGCAGGGCGATGCCGCGACGGTCGGGGAAGAACAGGATCTTCTCCAGCCGGTTGTCGTCCATGACCGGGCCGAAGCGGACGAACTCGATGCGCGACCAGCTCGCCGCGAGATCGGCGAAGCGGTCGCGGGCGTCCTGCAGTGCGGTGTCGCCCGGTTCGCTGCAGAGACTATCCATGGCGCTCGCGGCGGCCGCGGCGTGGTCGTGGAACTGCGCATAGCCCGGCCGGATGAAGCCGTCGATGGCGTTTGCGACGACCGCCAGTTTCTCGGCCTCCGTCGCGCGGGACGGCTCGCGGGGGCCGTCCTCCTGGCCATGCGAGGCCGTGCCAGCGGCAAGCAGGAGCGCAAGGCCGACAAGCGCGCGACGGGAGAGAGAGGCGATCATAGGGACTCCAGGAATGCGTGCAGCGCGTCGCGGTCGGCCTTGTCCATCGCAGCGTAGGCATCGCGCGCGGCCTGGCCTTCGCCGCCATGCCACAGGATCGCTTCGGTCAGATTACGGGCGCGGCCGTCGTGCAGAAACATCGTGTGGCCGTTGACGGTCTCGGTGAGCCCGATGCCCCACAGAGGCGGGGTGCGCCATTCGTTGCCATTCGCGTCGCCCACCGGGCGGCCGTCAGCGAGGCCTTCGCCCATGTCGTGCAGCAGGAAGTCGGAATAGGGCCAGATGAGTTGGAAGCGCAGCGCCTTGTCGTCGGCATTGCGCGAGGTGACGAATTTCGGCGTGTGGCAGGCGGCGCAGCCGGCATCGTAAAAGAGCTTCTTGCCCTTCAGGACCTCCGGCGCATCGACGTCGCGCCGGGCCGGCACCGCGAGATTCTGCGAATAGAAGGTCACGAGCCCGAGGATCGGATCGGGCGCCTCCACCTCGCCGAGGCGGGGCTGGACGCCGGAGGGCGCGTCGCGGCAGACGGTCTGGGCAATCGAGCATTCGCCGAAGGCATCGGTGACCAGCGGTGTCGAGATGCCGATGTCGCCGGAAAAGGCTTCGGCCGTCTGGGTCTCTATGGTTGGGATGGTCGCCTTCCAGCCGAAGCGGGCGAGGACCGGCTCGCCGGTCTTCGGGTCACGCGCCATGGACGGCTTGCCGGAGATGCCATCGCCATCGGCGTCGTTCGGGTCGGCGCGGGCGAGGATGTCGGCGGGCTCGATCTGCTCGACGAGGCCGAGGCCGATCATCGGCGGGGCAACCCGCGGCGACATCAGGACATTCCCGGCCATCGGACCATAGGCGAGATCGGCGACGGAATAGGTCGGGTGGCGCAGCGAGACATTGCTGCCGTCGGCAAGGGTGACGTCGCGCGCGTCATAGTCGATGACGACGCGGCCCTCGGGCTTCAGGCCCGGCGTGGCGAAGGTCTGGAACTGGCCGCCATAGGTCGGCTCGGGAATGCGGCTGAGCTCGTGCGTGGCGAGCTTGCGGCGCTCTTCGTCCGTCGAGGGCGGGACCGACAGGCGCAGGAACATGGAGACGGCGTCTTCGCCCGGCCGGGGCGGGCGGCCGCGACCGTCCTTGATATGGCAGCTCTGGCAGGAGCGGGCGTTGAACAGCGGCCCGAGACCGTCGGACGCCTCGGTCGAGGAGGGCGAGGAGACCCAGAGCTTGCGGAAAAGGGCGTTGCCCAGCTTGAAGCGGTCTTCGCCGGCGAAGGTCTGGTTGGCCGAGACCTGGCTGAAGGAATCGCGATTGACGAGCTTGGTCGAGGTGGCGCCGCCCCCGGGCATCGCCTCGAAATTTTCCGGTCTGGTGAAGTCGCTGGTCGGGGCCGTGACGGCCCGGACACGGGCCAGATCCTTCGGCGTCAGGTCGTCGCGGACCGGGCGGTCCAGTCCGATGGCGGCGCCGATCGGAAGCGCCAGCGGCACGGTCAGCGCCGCCGCGAAGATTGCCATGCCTGCGGCGAAGCGCATTCGCCTCTCCCGATATCGACGCGGCGAACCCGCCGCGCCCCGGTATTGTCGATTATCGCGCCGACCGCACTGTGGCGAAGGGTCTCGTCGGCGCGGTCAAGGTCACCTCCGACGAACCCTGGGGCCGCCGGAGGTGGCGCTGGAGCTTACTGGAAGACGGCGTTGACGTTGTCCAGACTGTCGGAGCCCTCGATGCTGACATTGCCCAGATCGAGCGCTGCGACGGCGCGCTCGATGGCGCGGGTCTGGTCGACCAGGCCGTCGATCGCGGCCTGGACGCGGGCGTTGCCCTCGTCGTTGCCTTCGCCGATCTGCTGATCGTAGGCCTCGCCGTCCTCGGCCGCCTTGGCCATCGTCTCCATCGCGGACACCGTCGCGTCGAGCTTGGCGCGCAGCTCCTCATCGATCTCCGGCGCGCTGGCGGCAACGAGGTCGGAGACGGACGGGCCCTCGACAATCGTTCCGTCGGTGCGCTCGTAGCGGCCGGTATAGACGTTGCGAATGCCGATGGCGTCGTGGAGGTGCGAGATGTGGGTGTTGTCGGAGAAGCAGTCATGCTCCTCCTCCGGATCGTGCAGCAGCAGGCCGAGCTTCATGCGCTCGCCGGCCAGTTCGCCGTAGGAGAGCGACCCCATGCCGGTGAGGATCGCGGAAATGCCGTTCTCCGGGGAATCGAGCAGAGCCTTGCGGGCCGCGCCGTCTTCTTCCCAATTGCCGACCATCTCTTCCAGGTCGGTGACCAGCAGGTCGGTGGCGGCGTCGAGATACTGGCCGCGCCGGTCGCAATTGCCGCCCGTGCAGTCGTCGCCGCTGGCAAAATCGGTGTGCGGGCGCTCGCCTGCGCCGACTTCCGTGCCGTTCAGGTCCTGGCCCCAGAGCAGGAACTCGACCGCATGATAGCCGGTGGCGACATTCGCCTCCACGCCGCCGGCTTCCTGCAGCTTGTCCTGAAGAAGCTCGGGCGTGATGGTCGACGCGTCGATGGTCTCGCCGCCGATGGTGATCGACGGGTTGGCGATGACGTTGGCGGTGTAGAGATTGTTGGCGTCGGACTCGGTGCCGTAGGTGCCGGCGACGTAGTCGATCAGACCCTCGTCCAGCGGCCAGGCATTCACGCGGCCTTCCCAGTCGTCGACGATCGGATTGCCGAAGCGGAAGGCCTCGGTCTCCTGGTAGCTCGGCCGGGCAGCGCGCCATGCGTCACGGGCGGCCTTCAGGGTCGCCTCGCTGGGATCGGCGATGAGGGCGTCGGTGGCCTCGTCGAGCGTCTTCGCCGCAGCAAGCGCATCCTGGTAGCCGGCAAGCGCGATGTCGGAATAGTTCATGAGAACCGCGGCCTTGTCCGGCGCGTCGTCGGCGGCGAGGGCCGACGGGGCAACTGCCAGCAGGAAGACGCCGGAAAGGGCGGCGAGGCCGGTTCGGGCCATCGGGCGAAGAGAGATCATGGTCGTGCTCCAGTTCTGGCCGAACGCCTGTCCGGCTTCTGCCAAATTGCCAGGGGCGAGCCGTCAGCCCGTGACTGTCGTTTCGGGCTAGAACTTGGGGTGGTGTAAAGTCAACTCTTAAAGTCCAGTTTAGAGTCGTTCAAAGAACCTGATCTGCTTGCATTTGCTTGCACTCGACAGATCATTTGTCGGCTGAGGGCGCATGGAGCCCGGCATCGGCGAGCGCGCCGCCCGCCGATGCCGGTTGCCGGGGGAGTTAACCCTTGGAGACGCCGCGCAGGAGCATGAGGAAGCTCGGCTCCAGGTCGAAATTCTCGATCGCCGTCGTGGCGACGGCATTCTGCTTCCAGTTGGCGATGAAGGCCCAGGGCGCATCCTCGTGGATGATCGCCTGCACCTGGTTGTAGAGGGCGCCGCGAGCGGCGGGATCGGTCGTCCGGCGGGCTTCGGCGAGCAGGCGGTCGACCTCGGCGTTGGCGTAGTAGCCCGCATTGAAGCCGCCCGTCTCCGGCATGGCATCGCTGCGCAGCGCCAGGAAGGGCAAGGTGTCGGGGTCGTTGGTCATCCACGCCATCTCGGCCATGTCGGCCTTGCCCGCGAGGCCCGGATTGACGTTGGAAAGAAAGGTGTTCCACTCATAGGTCTCGATCCGGGCATTGAGCCCGACCGCCTTCAGATCGGCCTGAATGGCTTCGGCCATCGCCACGGGATCGAGCATCCCGGACCCGCCCTCGGCGACGTAGAAGGTGAGGGAAGCGCCCTCGACGCCGGCCTGCCGGATCAGCTCGCGCGCCTTCTCCGGATCGTGCGGGTAGGGCTGGACGGAACCGTCATTGGCCCAGTCGAAGGCTGGCGGAATGGGGCCGGCGGCGATCTCCGCCGTGCCCTGCAGGAGGTCCTCGATCAGGCTCTCCTTGTCGATGGCGTAATTGACAGCCTGGCGAACGCGCTTGTCCGAGAAGGGACCTTCCCTGGTGTTGAGGATCAGGAACCAGAGATGCGGTCCGGTTTCCTCGTGGACGATGAAATTGGGGTTGTCGCGGAAGGCGGCGAGGCTCGCGGGCGGCACCTCGGCCATGATGTCGATACCCCCCGACAGCATGTCGGAAGCACGAGCGGCGGCGTCCGGGATCGGCCGGAAGACGACCGTCTCCATCGATGGCGCGCCATCCCAGTAATCCGCATTGCGGGCAAGGGTGACAGCCTCGTCCGGTGTCCATTCGGCGAAGCGGAACGCTCCCGTTCCGACGGGCGCGCGGGCAAAGCCCTGGCCGCTTTCTGCAACGGCCGAGGGCGAGACGATCAGGCCGGTCGGGTAGGCAAGATTGGACAGGAATGGCGCGAACGGCTCCTTCAGCTGGAACGTCACGGTCATCGGATCGGGGGCCTCGACCGCCTCGACCATGGAAAAGAAGAAGGCGAGGGGAAAGGGCCCCGTGCCGTGCTGCGGATGGTCCGGGTCGAGCATCCGGTCGAAGGTGAATTTCACCGCCTCCGCATCGAACGGCGTGCCGTCGTGAAAGGTCACGCCTTCGCGCAGATTGAAGGTGTAGGTCAGCTGATCGTCGGACACGGTCCAGTCGGTCGCGAGCGCCGGTTCGACCTCGAGCGTGCCGCGCTTGAAGCGCACCAGCCCGTCGAAGATGTTCACCAGGATGCGGAAGTCGTTGGTCGCCGTCACGGTCTGCGGATCGAGCGATTTCGGCTCGGCGATCTGGCCGACGACGAGGGTCTCGTCGGACGTCTGCGCGGCGGTCGGTCCGGCGAACACAGTCAACAGGACTGCGAGGACGGTGACGAACCATCTCATGAAACTGCTCCGGTCAATCGGCTGAAAAAGCGATGTTGCTGATTCAGCCTTATGGATCAACCGGCGGGCCGAAATGAGACGCCGCGCGTGTCGTCAGCCCGATTGGGGCGTCTTTGTCCTTGAGCAGGTACCCGGGCATGGCCGGGCGGAATGCTCAGAGGAGAACGTCGAAGAAATATCCGGCCATGGCGAGGAGGGTTCCGACCACTGCCGTCGGGATCATGACGCTCGTCATCCGGTTGTCGGCGACGGCCGCGCCACTCGCCAGATCGTCGCGCTGCGAGCGGGCCAGATAGAAGCCCCGTCTGCCCAGCCGGACCTGCTGCCGTGTCGGCTCGGCCTGCGCCCAGACCTGCGGTGTGTAATGTACCGGCTCTGCGAAATGGGTGGGCTCGCGCACGACGTCCGCCTGGGCTGCGGTCGTGATCGGGTCTGCCGCTGCGGATGGCGCCGCTTCAGTCGCGGGCACATCGGCGGAGACAGCATCCGTCCGCGCCGCGCTGCCGCTGCAGGCGAACATCATGTATTCGTCGCTACCAAATCCAGGCGGGAACGCAGAAACACCGAGCATCACAGACCTCCGAACCGTTAACGCGCGAACGGCCGTTTCGTTGCGCGGACGAAACCCCGAAGTCACTGATCCGGTTTCTTTAGTTGGCTCAAAACCGGCGCGATCGGCCCTGCCGGCTATTCAACCGATTTTAATACCGGCGAGCATGCGCCCGGTACTGGACGTCACGCGTCCGGGTCATCAATAGGGATGACGAACCAACCGGTGGGCCAGGGTGGCCGCCGGCGCCACGAAGGGGAGAGACATGCTAAGAACGCAGACCGTCCGCGAGATCCTGTCCTGGTACGAGGGCGAGACGCCCGGCCTGAAAAGCAATCTCTCCCGCCTCTTGATGCACGGCAAGCTGGCCGGTACCGGCCGCGTCGTCATCCTGCCGGTCGACCAGGGCTTCGAGCATGGTCCGGCCCGCAGCTTTGCGCCGAACCCCGTCGGCTACGACCCGCACTATCTCTACCAGCTGGCCATCGACGCCGGTGTTTCCGGTTATGCCGCGCCGCTCGGCCTGCTCGAGCAGGGCGCCGACACCTTCGCGGGCGAGGTGCCGCTGATCCTGAAGCTGAACAGCGGCAATTCGCTGGTCGGCGGCGCCGACCAGGCGGTGACGGCGAAGGTCGAGGACGCCATGCGTCTCGGCTGCGTCGGCGTCGGCTTCACGATCTATCCGGGTGCCGACAATTCCTACGCCATGATCGAGGAGCTGCGCGAGATCAGCTACGAGGCCAAGTCGCGCGGCCTGATGACGGTGGTGTGGTCGTATCCGCGCGGCGGCAAGGTGACGAAGGACGGCGAAACCGCGCTCGACATCATTGCCTATGCCGCACACATGGCGGCGCTGATGGGCGCGACGATCATCAAGGTGAAGCTGCCGACCAGCCATCTCGATCTCGACGCGGCCAAGACGGTCTACGACAAGTACGAGATCCCCGGCGATACGGCCGCAGCGCGGGTGCGCCACATCATGCAGGCGGCCTTTGCCGGCAAGCGCCTGGTGGTCTTCTCGGGCGGCGCGGCGAAGAACACCGACGAGCTGCTCGACGAAGTGCGGGCCATCCGCGAAGGCGGCGGCAACGGCTCGATCATTGGCCGCAACTCCTTCCAGCGTCCGAAGGAAGAGGCGCTGGCGCTTCTCAACGAAGTCATGGACATCTACCGCTAGACCAATCTTCGGCGGCGCCGATAGAGGCGCCGCCGGTATCGGGCCTGCTCAGCCGTTCAGGACCTGCGCGTTCGTGCTAGCGTGTCGCCATGTCGGCGCTCTTCCCATCAAGCCGGGTCTTCGATGCTCTTGCGGCGGTCTGGCTGGCGGCGGTGCTGTTCGCGGCCGGGGGACAGGCGGATGCTGCCGAGCTCCTGATGTTCGAGCAGGCCGGCTGTCCGTTCTGCGAGGCCTTCGACGGGGAGATCGCACCGGGCTATCCCGCCAGCAACGCCGGGCGGGCCGCTCCGCTGCGCCGGGTCGACATCCATGACGACCGCCGCGGCGGCATCGATACGCTGGTGCCCGCCGTCTTCACGCCCACCTTCGTGCTGGTGGACGGAGAGGGTCGCGAAATCGGACGGCTCGAGGGCTATCCCGGCCGCAAATGGTTCTATCCGGAAATCGACGCGCTGATTGACCGACTGCCAGCCGGCGAGCCGGCGGCGGAAACGGCTCCCGAATGAGGCGTCCGTTCGCAGGCCGTTGACGCCCGGCGGCGCCGAAACGACAGCGGCCGCCCGAGGGCGGCCGCGATCTGCGTCTCCGGGAAGTGAGCCTACTGGGCCGCAGCGGCAGCCAGTGCCTCGGCCGGGTCGCGCGTTGCGCCGGCTTCGTCGAAGGAGGCGAGATAGGCGATGATATCGACCATCTCCTGTTCCTTCTTGATGCCGGGGAAGACCATCTTGGTGCCCTTCACCACATCGCGCGGATTGGTGAGCCAGGCCGTCATCAGTTCCTCGTTCCAGGCCGCCTTGTCGGCCGCCCATTCCTGGAAGGCGGGCGAGAAGGAATAGCCCTCGACGGCGCCCGGCTTCTCGCCGATGACGCCGTTCAGCTCGGGGCCGATCTTGTTCTTGGCGCCTTCACCGACGGCGTGGCAGGCCATGCATTTGCGGAAGACCTTCTTGCCGGCATCCGGATCTCCGGCGGTCTGGGCAAGAGCCCCGTTCGCCAGTGTCAGCGAGAGCAGGGCTCCCGCAGCGACGATCAACCTGTTCATATGTCCTCCAACCAATGACGGTGCCTTCGGAAGGATATGGAACGGTTCCAGAGAGGGCAATCAGCCGGACCGCGAATTCAGGTCGCAGGCGGCGTGGCCGTGCGAATGGAATGGCGGCGCGGCGCGGGCAGGAGGCTCTCACTGCCTTGGCGCGCCTGCTCGTCCGGCGTCGATCCTGCGAAGATGAAGTGTATCCGGGCGGGGTACTTTGCAACGCTTCAGTCTCCCGCGACGCGAAGACGGGTTGGACCGCCGGGAGTTGATACGCGGCGATCGGCGGATGTCCATGCGCAGGTGTCAAACAGACGATCCGCACTCTGATCTGGATCGATGCTCCATCGGTGAAAATCGGTGATTGAGCGTGGCGGGAATGGGGCGGCTTTCCGCTCGGTCGCCGCCTGATCCGCAATTCCCGCCGACCCCCTGCGATGCGGGGGTAGGCCACGCTCGGGCCTGATCGGGACGTTGCTGCATCGCGGTCTAGGAATAACTTCCGACACAACTTCGCCTCATTGATTAAGGCCGTCCGTGAACGGGCGGTTGACGTAAACCATCGTTTTTAAGGGAGAATAAAGGGTCGGGCGTTACGAAGGATTCACGACGCCGGGTCCTGCAGGTCCTCGTTGCGGATCGGCAACACGGCGAAGGAGAACGTATTCCTGCCATCTTCTGAGCACGGATGCGAACCATAACCCTCCCGAACCCGACAAGACGGGTGCGGCATTCGGAGCCGACGGCAGCGTCGGTCCGGAGACAAGGTCGCGCAAGCGACATAATGGAGTACGACTATGAAACGCCTTGCACTGCTTCTCGCCACCACGGCTTTCGTGACCCCGGCCCTGGCCGCGGACGTCATCTATGAGGAGCCGCCGGCACCGGCACCGATGGCCATCGAGCCTGTCGCCACCACCGCAACCTGGACCGGCCTCTACATCGGTGGCCAGGCTGGCGTCGCATTCGGCAACGAGTCCGATGGCGCGACGTTCAACCCGGGCGGCGGCGGCGCATTCGGCACCGGCACGTATTCCGAAGATGACGACAATGCCGGCTTCATCGGCGGTGGTCACATCGGTTACGACTACCAGATCAACGACTTCGTCGTGGGTGCGGTCGCCGACATCAACTACATCGATGCCGAGACCAACCGCTCCTACACGACCGGTGGCTCGACCTTCTCGACGAGCAGCGACATCAACTACCTCGGCACGGTCCGGGCGCGCGTTGGTTACGCCATGGACAGCGTCCTGCTCTACGGTACGGGCGGTCTCGCCTATGCCGGCGTCGACAACGACGCGACGGCTCCGTCCACTTCGACGGGTAGCACCTTCGCTGGCTACACCTTCGACCAGGACGAAGACGATACGGACATCGGCTATGCCGTCGGTGGTGGCGTCGACGTGATGGCGACGAACAACATCTCGTTCGGCGTCGAGTACCTCTACACGAACCTCGGTTCGAACGATCAGACGGTTACGGGCACGAATGCTGCCGGTAACACCGTCAGCTTCACCAGCGAGTCGAACAACGACGACCTGGACTTCCACACGATCTGGGCCAAGGCCTCGTATCGCTTCAACTAAGAACGGTTCCGGACGCCTCGCGCGTCCGGTTTCGCTTTAAAGCCCGGCGGATCCTCGCGATCCGTCGGGCTTTTTGGTTTGCGGATGTTCGAAACCGGCGGGAATGACCGTGGTCAGGCCAGCGGCGGCAGCCCGAGATCGGCGCGGCGCGGCAGGTCGGCGCCGCGACGGGAGCAGGTGACCGCGGCCGCCCCGACCGCGAAGCGAAGCAGCGATTCCACGCTGGCCTGGTCGGCCTGCTTCAGGGCGGCGCGTGACAATTGCCCGCGCTCCTTGAGCGCTGCGAGGAGAGCGGCCTGAAACGTGTCGCCGGCGCCGACCGTATCGGCGACGACGATCCGCTGCCCCGCGACCGTGGCGGTGACGCCGCCACCCGTCAGCGCGATAGCGCCGTTCTCGCCGCGCGTGACCACCGCCATCTCCGCTCCGGCGCCGACCCAGTCCGCCAGCACGGCTTCGGCGGCGCGTCCCGGATAGAGCTGTTCGAGATCTTCCTCGCTTGCCTTCACCAATCCGGCGAAAGGAACGAGCTCGGCGACTTTCGCGCGCCAGATGTCGATGTCCGGCTCGATCGCGGTGCGGATGTTCGGATCGTAGGAGATGAAGCGTCGTCCGGATTCCTGGCGCACCAGCTTCATCAGTGCGGATGCCGTCGGTTCGGTGACGGTCGAATAGGACGCGACATGGATCGCTGCGAGCGCGTCGGGAAATTCGGCCGGGACGTCCGACGGTTCGACCGAACGGTCGGCCGTGCCCTCGATGTAGAAATCGTAGGCTGCCGAGCCGTCGGCGGCGAGCGAGACCATGGCGAGAGTGGTGTTGCGATCCGTCGGGATCAGGAATTGCTGGTCGATCGCCTCGCGTTCCATGAAGCCGCGAATGCGGGTGCCGAAGATGTCGCGCGAGACCTTCGTGAAGAAGCCGGCGGGATGTCCGAGGCGCGCCAGACCGAGCGCGACGTTCAGCGGCGAGCCGCCGACACGGCCGGCAAGCGCGATCTGCGCCACGTCGTCGCCGGTTTCGACGAAAAGATCGAACAGCGCATCGCCGCAACTGAGGAACATGGCAGGCCTCCCGCACCCCGGATCCACTCTGGTGCCTTTAGCGGCTAGCAGGTCTCGGCGAAACGGGGAAGGCGAGGGGCGTTCGGGACGGTCGCCGCAACGGGCTTTCTTCCGCGGCCGCCACGCCTATGATCGGCGAACGGAGCAAGCAACAAGGATACCGCAGCAATGGCATTCGAACGGGTCAACGGCGTCGTTCTCCATCACAAGGTCGAGGGGAACGCGGCAGGGCCGACGCTGGTCTTCGCCAATTCGCTCGGGACCGATTTCCGCATCTGGGACGCCATGGTCGCCGATCTGTCGGCCGACTACCGGATCGTTCGCTATGACAAGCGTGGCCATGGCCTTTCCGAGGCGACGCCGTCACCCTATGCGATGGAAGACCACGTCGCCGACCTCAAGGCGCTGATCGATCATCTGGGGCTTGTCGATCCGCTGGTCGTCGGGCTGTCGATCGGCGGTATGATCGCGCAGGGGCTCGCCTCGCAGCATCCGGGCGTCGCCAAGGGGCTGGTGCTGATGGATACGGCGCATCGCATCGGCTCGGACGAGCTGTGGAACCAGCGGATTACCGCGATCGAGGCGGACGGCATCGCGGCCATTTCCGACCAGATTCTGCAGCGCTGGTTCACGCCCGACTTCCGCGCGCCCGGCAAGCCCGACTTCGTCGGCTATTCCAACATGCTGCTGCGCACGCCGCTGGCCGGCTATCTGGGCAGTTGCTGCGCCCTGCGCGATGCCGATTATACAGACGCGACACGAGCGCTGACGCTACCGGTGCTCTGCGTCGTCGGCGACCACGACGGCTCGACCCCGCCCGATCTCGTGCGCTCGACCGCCGATCTCATCGCAGGCGCGCGCTTCGAGATCGTTGAGAATGCCGGGCATCTGCCGTGCATCGAGCAGCCGCAGGCGACGACGCGGCTGGTGGCGGACTTCGCGGCCGAGGTGTTCGGCGGCGCGCGCGACCAATGACGGCAGCCGTCTTCTCCAATCCGATCCTCGCCGGTCTCCTAGGGGACGAGGAACTCTCCTCCTACTTCACCGCCGCATCCGACATCGAAGCCATGCTGGCCTTCGAGACGGCGCTGGCCGAGGCCGAGGCCGCGGAAGGATTGATCCCCGCAGAATCAGCTGCCGCGATTGCGGCACGGACGGCGGGTTTCACCCCGGACATTGCCGGTCTGGCTGAGGGAACGGCCCGCGACGGGGTGGTGGTGCCGGACCTGCTGCGGCAACTCAGATCCGATCTCGCCGACGATCATGCGGCGGCGCTGCACAAGGGCGCAACCAGCCAGGACGTGATCGACGCGTCCATGGCGATGCGCATGCAGGGAGTGTCGCTCGTCCTCGACCGGCGGCTGGCTGCAATGGTCGACGGGCTGGCCGAGTGGAGCATTTTGGCGGGCGATGCCGAGGTGATGGCCCATACCCGCATGCAGGCGGCGCGCCCGACCCGGTTCCAGCGCAAGCTGTCGGCGTGGTCGGACCCGCTGGTGCGGTGCCGGCTGCGGCGTGAGAAGATCGCCCCGCGGGCCTTCGCCCTGCGGTTCGGTGGCGCCGTCGGGGACCGAGCCGGTCTCGACGCCAAAGGGGACGCGGTCGCGGAGCGCGTCGCCGGGACGCTGGGGCTCTGGTCGGCGCCGGGCTCTCTGCATTCCGACCGCGACGGCATCGTCGAGTTCGGCACCTGGCTGTCGCTGATCACCGGCGCGCTCGGCAAGTTCGGGCAGGACGTCGTGCTGTCGTTGCAGAACGAGGTCGGCGAACTGACGCTGCAGGGTGGTGGCGGATCCTCGGCCATGCCGCACAAGCAGAACCCCGTCGGGGCGGAGGTACTGGTCACGCTGGCGCGCTTCAACGCCACGCTGGTCTCGGGTCTGCACCAGTCGCTGGTGCATGAGAACGAGCGGTCCGGTGCGGCCTGGACGCTGGAATGGATGATCCTGCCGCAGATGGCGATGGCCGCCGGCGCGGCGACGCGCACGGCGCGGGATCTGCTGGGCCGGTTGTCACTGGCGCAGGCGGCACGAACAGGCTGAGCCGATCGCGAGCGGCACGGAAACTCCGCTCGTGTTTCCGGCCTTCTTCGAAACGCGAACGCGTTGCCTGGCTCAACGATCGGGCGACGCGCCCTCGTCTGGCTGCCGTTCAGGCGGCGCGGTCGAGGCGCGAGCGCGCAGCGGGTTGCTGCGATCCGCTGCCCTGATGGACGGCATCGTCGTCCAGGCGGAAGCGTTCGACCACATCGCCGAGATTGCGGGCGTCGGCCGCCAGTGCCTGCACGGCGGCGGTGGTCTCCTCGACCAGGGCGGCATTCTGCTGGGTCGCCCGGTCCATCTCGGCCGCGGCGCCGGAGACCTCCCTGAGGCTCGTCGCCTGCTCGGTCGCGGAGACCGCGATCCGGCCGATGACGTCGGTCATCGCGGCAACTTCCTGGACGATCTCGTCGAGGCTGCGACCTGACGCGGTGACGAGTTCGACGCCGTTCTTCACCTCCTCACCCGAGGCCGAGATGAGCAGCTTGATCTCCTTCGCCGCATCGGCGGAGCGCTGGGCGAGGCCGCGCACTTCCTGCGCGACCACGGCGAATCCCTTGCCCGCTTCGCCGGCACGGGCCGCCTCGACGCCTGCATTCAGCGCCAGGAGATTGGTCTGGAAGGCGATTTCGTCGATCACCCCGATGATTTCGCCGATCTTGTGGGACGAGGTTTCGATCCTGCTCATCGCGGCGACGGCGCGCGAGACGACCTCGCCGCCCTTTTCCGCCTTGTCACGGGCGGCCGTCGCAACGGTCCGCGCCTGGCTGGAACTCTCGGCCGTTCGGTTGACTGCCGCCGTCACCTCGCCGAGGGCCGCGACCGTCTGCTCCAGGGAAGCCGCCTGCTGCTCGGTGCGGTGCGCCAGATCGGCGGAGGATTGGGCAATGCCGCCCGTCGCCTGCTCGACGCTACCGACGGTAGACGCCACCTCGGCGAGCGCATCGGCCAGAGCGCCGATGGCGCTGTCGAAATCGGTGCCGATCTTGCCGAAAGCGGCCGGCAGCTTCGTCGCGAGGCGGGCGCGCAGGTCGCCGCCGGCGATCTGGTTCAGCGCCGTCGCCAGCGTCTCGATGGCGCGGGTCTGCTCTTCGGCGGCCCTAGCTTCGGCGGCCTGCGCCTTCGCACCCTCCTCACGCATCTCGACCATCACCGTGAGGTCGACGAGGAAGGTGACATAGGCGGGCTTGCCGTTGATCTTGGTCGCCATGATGGTGACGAAGCCGGGAAAGGTCGTGCCGTCGAGGCGCTTGGTCGTCCATTCGAAGCGCGCCGCGCCGTTCTTCGTCGCCTCGGCGAGAATGTCGCGGAGCCGGGCGTCGCTGCGACTGCCGTCGGGCTGGGTGTCCGGGGAAATTGCCTTCGGGGTGAGGCCGACGATGCCCTCGCGCCTGCCCCGCAGCATGGCCTCGGTCGCGGGATTGCAGTCGCGGATCACGCCGTCCTGAAGGACGTAGTAGCCGTCGGGCGAGACTTCGATCACCGCGTCGGCGAACTGCTCGCGATAGCTTCTCTGTCTGCGCATCATCTGCAGCATGCCGGTGTCTCCCCCCGCAACAATTCCGGGAAGCCTAGCAAGTCGTGGTGAACGAAAGGTTGCTGTTTCCGCGCGTCAAGCATCGGTGCCGGGCGGCATTGCATGTTGCGTTCGCTAACACGTCCGTCTTCTTGGCGTTCCGCTAGGTCCCGCGCAGGGCGTAGGTGCCGAAGGCCGGCACCTTGATCGCCAGGCGGCGTGGGTCCAGCCCGGCGACGAGGCCGAGGAAATTGACCTCGAAGCCGGAGTCCCAGCCGACGACAAGGCCGGCATAGCCCCACAGCGACAGCCGGAACTCGGCCCGGTCGGGATCAAGCGCGACGAGGCGCCCCTCTGAAGGGTAGTCGCGGCCGATCGCGGCGGCCGGCAGAGTGGCGGCGATGCCGGGCACGGCGCGCATCACATGGGCGACGAAAGTGTTGGAGTTCGGCCCGGGGAAGATGTGGTAGCCGCCCGAAGCCGCGAAAGGGTAGGAGGCGATGGCGTCGAGGACCTGCGGGATCAGGCGTTCGGCGCGCTCTCCCGTGACGGCGACGACGATCTCGGGAACATTGGAGTACCACAGGCCATCGGCCGGCCGGTGGTTCTGCCGGATCGGCATGCCCCAGCCGACCTTGTCCCAACGCTCGTAGGGGCTGGCGCCATCGCCCTTCAAGACGATCCAGGAATGCTGGGAGACGGCGCCCTTCATGCCGCCGGTGCGCGCGGCGAGGATGTAGAGGGCCGCCGGCGTGTCTTCGGCCGGCACCGGCAGGATCTGGGCCGAGCTCCAGTCCGCCTGGCGCCACGAGCCGGGATGTTCGCCGGTCCACCAGAGCAACGCGGAGAGGGCCGCCGGCAGCACATAGACTCCGGCAATGAGAAGCAGCAGCAATTTCAAGGGACGCATCGGCTCGCGGGCAGGTGGCGGGGGGCGTGTCGGACTGATATTGAGGCGACGTTTCGAAACAGCAGCTTAAGGTCGAGGTGCCCAATGGCAAACCCGGTTCTCGTGGAAGTGACCCGCGGCGGTATCGTGGAGAGTTTCCATCGCGGCGGTTTCGCGCTCGTCGATGGTTCGGGCGAGATGGTCGACCATCGCGGCGACATCCTGCGGCCGGTGTTCCCGCGCTCGGCGATCAAGGTGTTCCAGGGAATTCCGCTGATCGAGACCGGCGCCGCCGATGCCTACGGTTTCGGCGACCGCGAACTGGCGCTGGCCTGTGCCTCCCATTCGAGCGAGGACGGCCATGCGCGTCTGGCGGCGGAGATGCTGGCAAAAGCCGGGCTCGACGGCACGGCGCTGGAATGCGGCTGCCACTGGCCGTTCGACGCCTCGGTGTCGCGCGATCTAGCCCGGCGCGACGAGAGGCCGACGGCGCTGCATAACAACTGTTCGGGCAAGCATGCCGGCTTCCTGTGCACGGCGGTGCATCAGGGCGAGGAAACCCGCGGCTATGTCGGGCTCGGTCATCCGGTGCAACAGCGCGCAAAGGCGGTGATCGAGGATCTGACCGGCTTCGATCTGAATTCCGATGTCTGCGGCACCGACGGCTGCTCGATCCCGACCTTCGCCGCGCCGCTGAAGAGCTTTGCCCATGGCTTCGCCAAGCTGGTCAGCGGACATGGGATCGCACCCGAACGCGCAGCTGCCGGCCGGCAGCTCATCGACGCCTGCATGGCCCATCCCTGGGAGATGTCGGGCACCGGCCGGGCCTGCGAGGCCTTGATGCAGATCGCACCCGGCAAGGTCTTCGCCAAGACCGGTGCCGAGGGCGTGTTCTGCGGAGCGTTGCCTGAGCTCGGCCTCGGCTTCGCGCTGAAGATCGACGACGGCGCGACACGGGCCAGCGAAGTGCTCGCGGCAGCGGTCATCGCCGCAGCGCTGCGCAGCCACGATGCCGATCTGGCGGCCCGTTTCGATGCGCTGTCCGAGTCGACGCTGCGCAACTGGGAGAAGACCGAGGTCGGCGCCGTCCGGGCGACGCTCGACTAGTCCGGCGTCAGGCGCTCAGCTCCAGTCGCTCTTCGGCGCCGACCGCGTCCGCTCGCTGTTCTTGGCAGGGCTGCGGGTGGAGCGCCGGCGCGGCGCCGGTTTGGTCGTCGGCTTCAGCCGGATGTCGACGCTGCCGCCCTCCGGGTCGTCGACCTCGAACAGGTCGGTCGAGCGCACGAGGTCCGACAGCTTCTTGAAGCCGTAGGTACGCGGATCGAAGTCCGAGGACAGGTTGAGGAGCTGCTTGCCGAAGCTGCCGAGATTCACCCAGCCATCCTCGGTGTCCATCTGGTCGATGACCCGCTTGAGCAGTTCGGCGGCTTCCTGCGGCTTGGCGAGCGGCGCGCTGGTCGGCTTGCCGTCGTCCTTCTCCGGCGCGATGCGCTGGGGCAGCAGGTTCTCGGTGTAGATGAAGCGGCGGCAGGCCTGGCGGAAGCTCTCGGGGGTCTTCTGCTCGCCGAAGCCGTAGACATCGACACCCTGCTCGCGGATCCGCGCCGCCAGCCGCGTGAAGTCGCTGTCCGACGAGACCAGGCAGAAACCGTCGAAGCGTCCGCTGTGGAGAAGATCCATCGCGTCGATGACGAGGGTGATGTCGGAGGCGTTCTTGCCGGTCGTGTAGGCGAATTGCTGCTGCGGGATGATGGCGTGGCGCGACAGCACGTCGGCCCAGCCCTTCGAGCGCGACGAGGAGAAGTCGCCGTAGATGCGGCGCACGCTGGCTTCGCCAATCTTGGCGATTTCCTCGAACAGGCCGTCGGCGATCCGCGATGAGGCGTTGTCGGCGTCGATCAGCACGGCAAGGCGGGCGGTGCGGTCGGGTCTTGTGTTGGACATGCAGAAATCCTTGGCTCTCGTGAGAGGCGATTTAAGGCGCGCGGCGCCGGTGCACAGGCATCGGCTGCGACACGCGCGAAATGGATGTTTGTGAGGGTGGCGAGGTCGTCATCGGTTCCCGCCGGAGCGGGGCAGACCCAGATGGTCGAGGATGTCTTCGGCAACGGCCGAGGGCGCCCGTTCCCCGGTGCGCACGGCGTTTTCACCGGCAGCGATCTCGGCCGGCCAGTTCGGCCCGGACAGGACGCGCCGGCGGATCGCGGCGTCGAGGCTGGACCACAGCCAGCGCACGCGCTGGTCTGCCCGGCGCTCGTCCCAGGCGCCGTTCTCGCGATGCACCTGCCGGAAGCGTTCGATCTCGCTCCAGAGCGCGTCGAGCCCGGCGCCGGTCATGCCGGAAACCGTGGCGACGGGGACGCGCCATGCGGCCGAACGCGGGGCCAGTATGTTGAGCGCCGAGCGGATCTCGGAGGCGGCCGTCTTCGCCGCATCGACATTGTCGCCGTCGGCCTTGTTCATGGCGATGATGTCGGCGACCTCGAGGATGCCCTTCTTGATCCCCTGCAATTCGTCGCCGCCACCGGGGATCATCAGGAGAAGGACGAGATCGACCATCTCCGCCACCGCGACCTCGGCCTGGCCGACGCCCATGGTCTCGACGATCACCACGTCGAAGCCGGCCGCTTCGCAGAGGAGCATCGTCTCGCGGGTCTGGGCTGCGACGCCGCCGAGCGTGCCGGAGGACGGGGAAGGGCGGACATAGGCATTTCGATCGACGCTGAGCCGCGCCATGCGGGTCTTGTCGCCGAGGATCGAGCCGCCGCTGCGGACCGAGGACGGGTCCACCGCCAGCACCGCAACCCGGTGGCCCTTCGCCGTCAGCATGGAGCCGAAGGCGTCGAGAAGGGTCGACTTGCCGACGCCCGGAACGCCGCTGAGCCCGATGCGGATCGCCCGTCCGGTCTCCGGCGCGAGACGATCGAGCAGCGCGGCTGCCGTCGCGCGATGGTCCGCGCGGGTCGATTCGACCAGGGTGATCGCCCGCGAGAGCGCGGCGCGCGATCCTTCGAGCAAGGATGCCGCCAATGTGTCGGGATCGGTGAAATCGGCCATGGGAGCCTGCAATAGTGGGCCTCGGCGTGGCTGTCGACCATAGTGGCGCCGTATGGGAAACATTCCCGATAACGGCTCCCACCGGTCTTTGTGACCCCGCGTGGCTTCCGATGATGAAACGCTTTTGCTAGCTTTCCGTTGGTGGGTACAGCGATCGACCTTCTGTCGGTCGCGGCACTTTGGGAGAATGACAATGGCCTGGAACAAGCCCGTTATCACGGAAGTCTGCGTCGCGATGGAAATCAACGGCTACATGCCGATCGAATTCTAATTGTCGACTGCACATGATAGCCGCGGGCGGGCACAGACCCGCCTGCGGCTTTTTGTATTGGGCTCCGCTGCCGGCGGCGGCTATCCCCAGTGGAACTGCCTCTGTGACGTGTGCCGCCTCTACTGGACCGGCGACACCCGCGTCAGCGCGCGCTCGCAATCCTCGATCGCCGCGACGGCGGACGGTGAGAACTGGCTTCTTCTGAATGCCTCTCCCGACCTGCGCGAGCAGATCATGCGATCCCCGCCCATCTCGCCGATGGCCGGGGCTGCCGATGCGACGCGGCGTGCGTCGCCGATCGGTGCGGTGCTCGTCACCAATGGCGACGTCGATCATGTCGCCGGCCTCCTGACATTGCGCGAGAAGCAGACTTTCCCGCTCTACGGAACGGCGGGCGTTCTCGACGTCATCCAGCAAAACCCGATCTTTTCCGTCCTCGACCCCGCTTGTGTCGAGCGCCGGCCGGTTGCGGTCGGGCAGGCGTTCGAGCCGGTGTCCGGACTGGAGGTCGAGATCTTCTCGGTTCCCGGCAAGGTCCCGCTCTACCTGGAAAAGGGTGAGGTCGATGTCGGCGAGGAAGGCGAGATGACCGTCGGCGTCCGGCTGACGGCGCATGGCCAGACCGCCTATTACATTCCCGGCTGCGCCGCGGTGACGGAACCGCTGCGCGAGCGCGTGCGCGGCGCCGACGCGCTGCTCTTCGACGGGACCGTGTTCGAGGACGACGAGATGGCGCAGGCCGGCGTCGGTCCGAAGACCGGCCGACGCATGGGCCACATCCCGATCTCGGGCGAGGGCGGCAGCCTGAACGCCTTCGACGATCTGGGGATCGGTCACCGGACCTATATCCACATCAACAACACCAATCCGATCCTGATCGAGGGATCCGACCAGCGGCAGGCTGTCGAGGCGGCCGGCTGGCAGGTTGCGAAGGATGGCATGGAGATCGCGCCATGACGGCCATGATGGATCGCGAGGCCTTCGAGGCGGCGCTGCGCCAGATCGGTGCGGAGCGCTACCACCACCTGCATCCGTTCCAGCAAATGCTGCAGAATGGCGAGCTGAGCTGCGAGCAGGTGCAGGCCTGGGCCCTCAATCGCTACTACTACCAGTCGCAGATCCCGGTGAAGGATTCGCACATCCTGGCACGTCTGCAGACAACGGAGCTGCGGCGCGAATGGCGCCAGCGGATCATCGACCATGATGGACAGGAGGCGTCCGAGGGGCAGCCGGCGCAGCGCGGCGGCATCGAGAAATGGATTGCCCTGACCGATGGCGTCGGCCTCGATCGTGCCTATGTGGAGAGCGGCGCCGGTATCCTGCCCGGCACCCGTTTCGCCGTCGATGCCTATGTGCATTTCGTGCAGGAGAAGACGCTGCTGGAGGCCATCGCCTCGTCACTGACCGAGCTGTTCTCGCCGAATGTCATCGGCACGCGCGTGCGCGGCATGCTCGAGCATTACGACTTCATCTCGCGCGAGACGCTGGCCTATTTCGACAAGCGTCCCGTGCAGGCCAAGCGTGATTCCGATTTCGCGCTGGAGTATTGTCTGGAGAACGCCCGCCGGCCGGAAGAGCAGGAGGCGGTGCTGAACGCCCTGCGGTTCAAGTGCCACGTGTTGTGGGCGCAGCTCGACGCCCTGTATTTCGCCTATGTCGCGCCGGGGCTGACCCCGCCCGATGCCTGGCAACCCGGCACGGCAGAGAAAGAGAATCCGAGATCATGACCGAGATTGCCGACACCACGATTCCGAAGCTGCCGCACGGCGTGAAGTTTCGCGAAGACAAGGTCCGCGGCAATTTCATCCTGGTCGGCCCGGAGCGGATCTTCAACGCCGACGGCGTTGCGACCGAGATCCTGAAGCGGGTCGACGGCAAGTCCGACTTCGGCACGATCGTCCGCTCGCTGGCCGAGGTCTTCGCCGCTGACGAAGCCACCATCCGCCCCGACGTCGCGAGCTTCCTTGTCGATCTCAGCGACAAGCAAATGGTGACGTTATGAACGAAGCCGTCTTTCCCCAGCCGGCCGGCGAGCCGGTCGCGCAGCCGACGCCGGCGCCGCCACTGGGCCTTCTGGCCGAACTCACCCATCGTTGCCCGCTGCGCTGCACCTATTGCTCGAACCCGCTGCAGCTCGACGGCCGGTCCAGCGAGCTCGACACCGAGACCTGGAAGCGGGTGTTCAGCGAGGCCGCCGAACTCGGCGTCATCCATATTCATCTGTCCGGCGGCGAGCCGACGGCGCGCAAGGACATCGTCGAGCTGACCCGCCACGCCAGCGAGGTCGGCCTCTATACCAACCTCATCACCTCCGGCGTCGGCGTCAGCGACGACAAGCTGGATGCGCTGCTGGAGGCCGGCTGCGACCATATCCAGCTCTCGCTGCAGGGGGCGGATGCCCAGATCACCGAGCTTGTCGGCGGCTATCGCGGCGGCTTCGAGAAGAAGGAAGCGTTTGCCCGTTCTGTCGTAGAGCGCGGCTTCCCGCTGACGCTGAACGCGGTCATCCACCGGATGAACATTCATCAGGTGCCGCAGATGATCCAGAAGGCCGTCGATTTCGGCGCCAAGCGCCTGGAGATCGCCCATACGCAATATTACGGCTGGGCTTTGAAGAACCGGGCACAGCTGATGCCGGCGCGCGAGGACGTCGACCGGACGATCATCGAGGTCGAGGAAGCCCGCGAGCGGCTGAAAGGCACGCTGGTCATCGACGCGGTGTTCCCGGACTATTACGCCAAATATCCCAAGCTGTGTAACGGCGGCTGGGGCGCGCGGACGCTGAGCGTGACGCCGGCCGGACGGGCGCTGCCCTGCCATGCAGCCGAGACGATCAAGCATCTGGAATTCTGGTCCGTGCAGGACCATTCGATCGCCGACATCTGGTCGTCGTCGCCGGCTTTCGAGGCCTATCGCGGCACGTCGTGGATGAAGGAGCCCTGCCGCTCCTGCGAGCGCCGGCATATCGATTTCGGTGGCTGTCGCTGCCAGGCGCTGGCGCTGACGGGCGATGCGGCCAATACCGATCCGGCCTGCATCAAGTCGGACATGCATCAGCGCCTCGGCGAGATCGCCACGACGGAATCCTCGGCGGTCGTCGACCCCGGCGCCGCCGTCTATCGCGGTTTCCGCGCCGGATAGCCGTCCCCGTCACCGGGCCCCGGGACGGGGCGCCGGTTGCGCCTGAGGTTCCTCAGGCCGTCATGCCCGCCGTCTGGCCCGTCGCCTGCTTCCAGGAGAAGCGCCGCGCGGCATTGTCGTTGGCCGAGCCTGCCCAGCGCGCGCGGTCGACGAGGCTCGTCGAAGGACCATACAATTCCGCCCGTTCGCCGGCCGTCGACTGGAACACCGGAAACTTCGGGTGGAGTTCGCGGCGCAGCGTCTGCATGTCGTTGTAGCAGAGCGCGATCGGCTTCTTCAGTCCGGGATAATGCCGGGCCGGGGTGCGCGGGTGCAGAAGGCAGATCCGGTCGTAGAAGGGCACGTGTTCGGGCCGGACCGTCGCCAGCATGTAGGTGGCGTCGAAATGGTCGGCGAGCATGGAGCCGAGCCTGAGGCCCGCGAAGGGGAGGAGCGTCGTCATCTTCCGGACGCTGTGGTCGACGACGAAACGGGTCGGGTCGACGAAGCTCTCGCCCTTGTCGAGCAACGGCGTCAATTCAGCGCCGAAGACATCCATGGCCGGGCCGACGCGGCATTCCGGGGTGGTAACATGCAGGCGGATCGAGGCGACGAGTGCGTCATCGATCTCGATGCCCAGAACGAACGCGTTCACATCCTCGTCGTGACGATCTGAGAACATGCGCGACGGTGCTTCGCCGATCGCGCCTTCGGCAAGATACGCATCGTAGCGCAGGCGATAGATCTTCTCCCGATCCGTATCGCTGGTGGCCTGGAAATAACGGACGCTTCTCATCACGCTGGATATCTGAGAGCGACCGGAGAGTTTGCCAGACTTGCTCGTGCCTCGTTCCATGCTTCGTCAGTCCCCGCTGCATTTGACGACGATATCGTTCAAATTGTGCAGACAGGATTACGCATTTTTAAATATATGCAAAGCTGATATTGGAAAAGTAGTTAATTTCTGTTAATCAATCGGCTGCAGCGTTGATTCTGTTCACGGAATCGTAGCGCGACTTGTGGTGCGAGCGCGAAATCGAGCGCCGCTTACTGTCCGGCAATGGCGATCCGCGGGCGGCTCTCGGCCTTCTCGCGGTCGGACGAACTGCTGGCCCTGAGCAGGGTGCCGATGGCCGTTTCAGGCAAGGGGCGGCCGAAGACAAAGCCCTGGATCTGTGTGACCTGCGGGTCCGAAGAGACGAACTCCAAGAGCTCGATCGTTTCGACGCCCTCCACGACGATGCGAAGGTCCAGCGAGGCGACGAGGTGCACAAAGCCGCGCAGGAGCGACTGGCGTCGCTTATCGGCGATGATGCCGGTGAGGAAGGACCGGTCGATCTTCACCTTCCCGATCGGCAGACGGGCGATGTAGCTGAAGTTCGAGAAGCCGGTGCCGAAATCGTCGAGCGCAATGGAGATACCCATGTCGCGCAGGGCTTCCAGCTTGGCGAGGACGGGCTGGTGCTCGCCGAGGAGCAGGTTCTCGGTGATCTCGATCTCCAGCCGTCGCGGATCGAAATTCGTTTCACGCAACGCGGTGGAGATGACCTCGACCATGTCGGCGCGCAGCAACTGGCTCGGCGACAAGTTCACCGCCACGGCGACGGAAGACGGCCAGTCGCTGGCGATCCGCATCGCCTCGTAGAGCGTCCAGTCCGTCAGCATCCCCATCAGGCCGGTTTCTTCGGCCACCGGCAGGAACTCGCCCGGCGAGATCATGCGCCCGTCCGGCGCCATCCAGCGGATCAGCGCCTCGCAGGTGGAAATCCGCAGGGTGTTCGGCTCGACGAGTGGCTGGAAAAACAGGCGGAGCTGGTTGTCCTCGAGCGCCAGACGCAGACCGGTCTCGATCCGCAGGCGATTGGTCTCGCGATCCAGCATGTCGGCCGCGAACATGCGCGCGGTACTGCGGCCGGCACTCTTGGCCTGGTAAAGGGCGGTGTCGGCCTGACGGGTGAGAAGCTCGGCGTCCTCGCCATGCAGCGGGAAGAGGGCGGTACCGATACTGCAGCCGGTCGCGGCCGGCGCCCCCTGGATCATGAAGGGTTCGCGCATCGCCTCGACCAGCCGGTCGGCAAGGCCGGCGGCCGCTTCGGCATCTGCGCCATATTGCAGGATCAGGAACTCGTCGCCGGCAAAACGCGAGATGAAGCCGCTGGTCCCGACAACCTCGCGGAACCGCCGTGCCGTCTCGATCAGGACAGCGTCGCCGGCCTTGTGGCCGAGCGTGTCGTTGATCCGCTTGAACCGGTCGAGGTCGACGAAATGGACCGCGAAGGGCTCGTAGGTGTCGCGTGTCAGCTCATCGAGGCGGCGATTGGTATAGGCCCGGTTGGGCAGATGGGTCAGCGTGTCGAAATGCGCCAGTTCCTCGTTCATGCGGGCCGCGCGCAGCGCCCCGAGGAAGGTCTCGCAGATCCGTCCGTTGGTCCTGAGAATGCCGGCGAAGAACACCAGCAGGATGAAGGCGTAGCCGACATACCAGGCGGTGCCTTGGATGAGCAGGCCGGCGACCATCGGCACGGCTGCGGCTGCGGTCTGGACGCGGGCGATCAACGGGCTTGGAAAGTTGCGCGCCTGGATGCCGATCAGATAGCCGATGGCCGTCGCGAAGGAGACGACCTGCGCGAAGGCGCCGCCGCCGACGAGGAAGACGATGGTGGTCCAGGCACCGACGCTGGCGACATGGACGGTGCCGAGGACCAGATAAAGCCGTTCCCAGAAAACGACGTCGAAGTCGGCATTGTGGGAGCGCTGCCGGACCATCAGCATGGTCACCAGCCGGATCGCGGCAATCAGGGAGGTGAAGGCGACGACGCTCCAAAGGGCGTTCTGCCCGGTCTGGATCGCGGTCATGGAGGCGCCGACAGCGACAGCCACCGAGGCATAGGCGAAGGACAGCATATCGCCGTGCAGCGAGCGGACGATCTCGACGCGCTCGCTCGCTTCCCATCCGCCCAGCTGCAATTCTCGGGTCAGCAGCATACCGTCGGCCTCGCTTTCATCAGCGAAACTTGATCGAATTTCGTTAAGAGATCATTTAGCTACTTCTGCGCGATCATGTATCGGCCGATACACGCGGGGCCGAGATCGGCGACATGCAAAGTGCGAAACGCGATGCGTAGGCCCCGCGACCGGCTAGAGCCAGTTCTTGTAGCGGAACAGGATCATCGGGACGACGGCGGAGACGACCATGGCCGCGAGCGCCAGGGGGTAGCCGAACGTCCAGCCCAGTTCGGGCATGTGCGTGAAGTTCATGCCGTAGATCGACGCGATGAGGGTCGGCGGCAGGAACGCCACCGCCGCCACCGAGAAGATCTTGATGATGGCGTTCTGCTCGATCGAGATCATGCCGACGGTCGTGTCCAGCAGGAAGGTCGTCTTGTTCGACAGGAACGAGACGAAGTCGTTGAGCGAGTGCACGTCGCGGGACATGGCCTTGACCCGCGGCCTAGTGTCCCGGCTCGACGGTTTACGGCCGTCGAGGACGAGCTGCAGGAACGGCAGCAGCCGGTCGAGGGTCGCGAGGCTCTCGCGGACCCGCGACGTGAGATCGCCGGCCGCCCCGATCCGCCGCAGCAGCGATTTGAAGTCCGCGGTGCCCGTCGGCTTCTTTCTCGCCGACGAGGAGAAGATGTCGTCGCCGATCCGGTCGAGATCGGCGGAGATGGATTCCAGGAGGTCCGCAACCCGGTCGACGACAGTCTCCAGAAGACCGATCAGGATGCTGTCGGCTGTCGGCGTTCCGGGGTGGCTTGCCGTCTTGGCGGTCTGCGTCGGCTGTGGGTTTTCCGGCGACATATGAGCGGCGTTGGGCGTTTCGCGGCAGAGCTTTGCGGCGTAGATCGCGAAGCTCTTCGGCTCGCTGTAGCGCAGGGTGATCAGCCGGTCACCGGTCCGGATGAAGGTGACCGGCGCGAAGGACGGTTTGCCGCTGTCGAGGCCGAACACCACCGAGGCGGTCATGAAGTCCGCGCCATCTTCGGAATAGAGCCGGCTCGAGACCTCGATCTCGTCCATCTCCTCGCGGGTGGGCACGTCGATGCCGCACAGCCGTTCGACGGCGGAGACGTCGTCCGCCGTCGGGTTGAGGAGGTCGAGCCAGACGGCCTCGGCCGGGATCGCGTCGCCCTGCACCGATCGGGGGCGCATGAAGCGGCCCGAGGGCGTGTAGGCCTCGATCATGGGCGCCATCCGCCGAAGGTGCGGGAACGGCGCTTCCCACAGGGATCGCCGCCCAATGGCGCAAGTGCACCGGTGCCGTGGGTCGTCACGGGCTCTACTCTGCCGCCAGCTTGCCGTGTCCGAGATGGGCGGCGAGCGACTGCAGGAGATCGGCCGCTGCTTCCGCGACGACGGTGCCCGGCATGAAGATCGCCGCCGCGCCGGCTTTCTTCAGCGCCGGAACGTCCTGAGGCGGGATGACCCCGCCAACGACGATCATGATGTTCTCGCCGCCTTCCCGGGCGAGGGCGGCCTTCAGCTCTGGCACAAGCGTCAGGTGACCGGCGGCCAGCGACGAGGCGCCGACGATATGGACGTCGTTCTCGACGGCCTGGCGGGCCGCTTCCTCTGGCGTCTGGAAGAGCGGGCCGATATCGACGTCGAAGCCGAGATCGGCAAAGGCCGAGGCGATGACCTTCTGACCGCGGTCGTGACCATCCTGGCCCATCTTGGCAACGAGGATGCGCGGACGGCGTCCCTCGGCCTCGGCAAAGGCCGCGCTCATCGCCTGAACCTGCGCAACACGATCCGCCATGGGACCCGCCTCCCGCTTGTAGACACCCGCGACGACCTGCGCCTTGGCGACATGGCGGCCGAACACCGTCTCCAGCGCATCGGCCATCTCGCCGACGGTCGCCTTGGCCCGGGCCGCCGCGATGGACAGTTCGAGGAGGTTGCCGTTGCCCTCGGCTCCGGCTGTCAGTGCGGACAAGGCCGCCTTGGTCGCGGTATCGTCGCGTTCGGCCCGCAATTGCTGCAGCTTCTCGATCTGCTGACGCCGCACATCGGCATTGTCGACCCGCAGGACATCGATCTCGTCGTCGCTGGCATTGCGGAAGCGGTTGATGCCGACGACGGTCTGGGTGCCCGAGTCGATCCGCGCCTGGGTCTTGGCCGCGGCTTCCTCGATCCGCAGCTTCGGCAGGCCCTTTTCGATAGCCTTCGCCATGCCGCCCATCGCCTCGACCTCGGCGATATGCGCCAGCGCCTTTTCCGCGAGAAGATGGGTCAGCCGCTCGACATGGGCCGATCCGCCCCATGGATCGATCAGGCCCGTCGTGCCGGTTTCATGGGCGAGCACGAGCTGGGTGTTTCGCGCGATGCGGGCGGAAAAATCGGTCGGCAGCGCCAGCGCCTCGTCGAAGGCATTGGTGTGCAGCGACTGGGTATGGCCCTGCGTCGCCGCCATCGCCTCGACGCAGGTTCGCACGACGTTGTTCATCACGTCCTGCGCCGTCAGCGACCAGCCGGAGGTCTGGCAATGGGTGCGCAGCGAGAGCGAGCGCGGATCCTGCGGCGCGAAGTTCTCCTTCATCAGCGCCGCCCAGATCAGCCGTGCGGCCCGCAGCTTGGCGATCTCCATGAAGGCGTTCATGCCGACGGCCCAGAAGAAGGACAGACGCGGCGCGAACCGGTCGATGTCGAGCCCGGCGGCGACACCGGCGCGGGCATATTCGATGCCGTCGGCGATGGTGTAGGCCAGCTCCAGGTCGGCGGTCGCCCCGGCTTCCTGCATGTGGTAGCCGGAAATCGAGATCGAATTGTATTTCGGCATGTTCTTCGAGGTGAATTCGAAGATGTCCGAGATGATCCGCATCGAGGGCGCCGGCGGATAGATGTAGGTGTTGCGGACCATGAACTCCTTCAGAATATCGTTCTGAATGGTCCCGGAAAGATCGGCCTGCGCGACGCCCTGTTCCTCGGCCGCGGCCACGTAGAGGGCGAGGACAGGCAGCACCGCGCCGTTCATGGTCATCGACACGCTCATCTCGCCGAGCGGGATGCCGTCGAAGAGCTGGCGCATGTCGATGATGGAATCGATGGCCACGCCTGCCATGCCAACGTCGCCCGCGACGCGCGGGTGATCGGAATCATAGCCGCGATGGGTGGCGAGATCGAAGGCGACCGACAGGCCCTTCTGGCCCGCGGCGAGGTTGCGGCGGTAAAAGGCGTTCGACGCCGCGGCGGTGGAGAAGCCGGCATATTGCCGAATGGTCCAGGGCTTCTCGACATACATCGTCGGGTAGGGGCCGCGCAGATAAGGCGCGATGCCCGGCTGGGTATCGAGGAACGGGTAGCCTTCCAGCGCCTCGGAGCCGTAGGCGCCGCCGATCGTGATGCCTTCGGGCGTTTCGAACCCGTCGGTCGCCGGCGATTGCGGCGCGGCTGCGTTCGGGCGGCTCCAGCCGATTTGCCTGAAATCCGGGATCGCGCTCATCGGCTGGCCTCCGAAGTTTCGCTGAGACGGTGCGGACGCAGGGGCTCGCAGCGCATCTCGCCGTCGGACGCCGCCGGATCGCTTCGATCGACGGCAAGGATCGTATGATCGCGCTCGCTCTCGAGCGGGTAGAGGCTGGCGCCGATGACGATTGTCTTGCCGTCCTCCAGCCGCCGCTGGCGTTCCAGCCGCGCGTCCATGACCCGGCTCTGGAGGGCGCCGGTCTTCAGGCTGGCGACGATGCCGCCTTCTGCCTCGATCTCGCGGAATTCGTTCCAAGCGGCTTCGGCGGTCAGGTCGGTCAGCGCCTCGATGCTGCCCGAGCCGGCGGCGGGGTCCGCGACCAAGGCAAGGAAGCTCTCTTCCTGCAGGATGATCTGCAGATTGCGGGCAAGGCGGCGCGCCGCGCGATCGGGCAGGCCGAGCGGCGCGGTGTAGGGCAGGACGGCCAGGCTGTCGGCCCCGCCGGTGCCCGCGGCGACGGCCGCAATGGTGGCGCGCAGGATGTTGGTGTGCGGGTCCAGGGCAGCCATCATCCGCCAGGACGTCTCGGCATGGATACGGGTCGCGGACGGCGCATCCTCGCCGCAGGATTCCAGCAGCTTCGCCCAGAGCAGGCGCAGCGCTCGCAGCTTGGCCGTCTGCTCGAACTGGCGCTGGTCGACGGAGAGGGTGAAGCCGATCGCGGAGGCGGCGTCGGCGACGCTCAGGTCGGCCTCGGTCATCGCGCGCAGGTAATACAGCGCGGTCGCGAGAACGGCGCCGAGTTCCTGTGCGGCGGTGGCGCCGGCGTCGTGATAGAGGCGACCGTCGGCCTCGGCGACGCGGCCGATGAAGCCGCTGGCGCGCAGCCCTTTGGTGGCGCGGCCGGCATGGGCCCGGAAGGCGCTCTCGGCACCGGGAAAGCTGCCGGTGAAGGCAAAGGGGCCGACCGCGTCGAGGCAGAGATCGATCGTCAGCGTCTCGAATGCCTGGTCACGCGTTTTCGCAAGGGAACGCAGGGCGTCCACGGCGATCCGGGCGTCCATATGCGGTTCGATCCGCAGCGAGATCATGGAGAGATCGACGCCATCGAGGGCGCGGGCGATCGCCTCCGCCTCCATCGGCAGGCCGAAACCATGGGCCGAGGCCGAGCCTGCAAAGACCAGAGACAGTGCGTTGGCGCCGCCTTCGAGATCGGCCAGCGCCTGCTGGTTGGCACGGGCCGGATCGGGGTCGTCGACCCGCTGGACGATCTGCCAGGGACCGGAGGTCGCACGCCCGAGCGGCGCGGCGGCGCGGCGTCCATAGAGCGGGCCGTAGCCGAACCCGTCCTCGGCTGTCGTCACGAGGGATTCGAACGATCGCCCCTTCAGGCCCTTTTCGACGCGCGCTCGCCAACCGGCTTCGTCGACTTCCGGAAACTCGATGGCTTCGATCGTCAGCGCCGTCATGGGCCCTCCTCGTGCTGCCTGGTCGCGGCCATCCCCGAAAGGCGGTCGCGAAGGTCAGGCGGTCTGGCTCGCCCGCCTGTCCTTCTCACTCGTCCGGCTGCTTCCATAGGCTGTCCGGCCGGGAAACGAAACTGGCGTTGCCATGGCGTCTGGCCAGACCCGCGCTTGCCCGTGCGAGCTAATGCGGGATCACGGCGTCAGAGGGCGCTCGCAATTGCCACACCACGCCCGAGACAGCGTAGTCCATCTCGACCGAGCCGTTCAGGCCGCGCGAGGTCATCTTCTGGGTGACCAGCGTACCGAACCCCGAATGCTTGGGCTCGATCACCGGCGGTCCGCCGCTCTCGCTCCAGGTGATGGTGAACTCGGCATCCATCGACCAGGAGATGACGACCTTGCCCTCCGATGTCGACAGCGCGCCGTATTTGACGGCGTTCGTGGCCAGTTCGTGCAAGGCGAGGCCGAGGGTCTGGGCAGCGGTCGGGTTCAGCCGGACGGACGGACCACGAACCTCGATCTGCTCCCCGCCGGCGCCGAAGGCATGGAGCTGGGCATGCACGAGGTCCTTGACCATGGCGCTTTCCCAGGCGCGGCTCGACAGGAGATCGGCGGAGCGGGCCAGCGAACTCAGCGCCTCGGAGAGGGTCGCCAGGAACTGCGTGGTGTCGGCGCTTTCCTTGGCCGCCCGGCGCGCAATGGCCGCGATGAGAGCGTACTGGTTCTTGGCGCGATGGGTCATCTCGCGCATCAGGAAGCGGTTCTGTTCCTCGGCGTCGCGGCGCGCGCGGGAGGCTTGGGCGAGGACCTTCGACACCTCCGCAACCTCGGCGATGTCGGTGCCGATCGTCGCCGCGGGCTCGCCGGCGCCGATGGCGGCAGCCTGCTTGGACAATTGCAGGATCGGCGCGGCAATGCGGCGACCGAGCAGGATGCCCAGCAGGATCGAGAACATCAGAAGCACCGTGCCGGCGCTGATCAGCAACAGCCAGGATCGCAGGACGGGCTGCACGATGACCGAGTTGGGCACGGCGAGCGTGGTCGTCCATCCGGTCAAGCTGGATACGGTGGAGGCCTCGATCAGGTCGCGGCTCATGCGGGCGCCGAGCGTCTCGATGATCGAGGGATTGTCGTAGGAAATGCCCTGCTGGGCCTCCATCCGGCCTTCGCTGGTGACGGCGGCGAAGACCCGCTTGCCGTTCGAATCCTTGATGATGGCGGACCATTCGCGCGGCAGGTTGCGATCGGCGATCACTGCGCTAAGCGTATCCGCAGCCTTGCTGATGATCAGGACGTAGGAGACGTCGTTGCCGCGAAACACCGGCACCGCGACGTGGAACACGAAGCGTTCGGAGCGATCGCCGAAGAACACGCCGGACACGGTCGGCTGACGGGTCTTGCGCACCCGGTCAACCGTTTCGGTGTAGCTCATGGCGCGAACCGGGGCCGGATAGGGATCCAGCGTCGAGGCGACGATCCGACCGTTAGGCTCCACCAGGGCGGCATCGGTGTTGGTGGTTTTCAGCGCCGCGACCGTGCGGGCGTGGAACCCGGCCAGTTCACCCTCGGCCAGGGACGGCGAGGAGGCCAGCACCCGGCCGGTGGTGATCATGCCGTAGATTTCACGATCGACCGCGTTGGAGATGATCTCGGCGGTGTCGTTGACCTGGGCAGCGGCGATCTCGCGCTGCTGGGCGGAGAATTGCAGGATCAGGAATGCGCTGAACAGCAGGGCCGGGATCAGGACGATGACCGCGAACAGCACCAGATGCGCGAGGAGCGGCGGTCGCCGGAACAGGCGGGAAAGGTTGAACGACCCGGCAGCCCACGAACGCGTCAGCGAAGAACGCAGCCGGGACACATGCTGAGGGGTGGCGCCCGGTTCGGCGCTGATCGGATCAGATGTCATTCAAGGACCTCGCTCCCCCGATGACGTCGTGTTCCTTCAACACGGCCACATTTCCGTTGTTCGCCAAGACCATAGGCGAAGGCAACGGCTTTATCCAGCGCGCGGCTGGCGGTCTGCGCGGAAAGGTGGCCGGCCCGGCAACGAGGCCGGCCATGTCATGGCGTCCGGGGCGCTGCCGCTCAGATATACTGCGACAGGCCGGGCACGGAGGAGAGGGCCTTGTCGACGGTCTCCGGGTCGGTCTGGGTCTTGGCGAAAGCCACCAACTCGCGCGCCACGGTCTGGATCTCGCCCATGCCGAGGCCGAGGCCCATGAGCTTGGAGCCGAGGCCCATGATGCCGCCGCCGAGCATGCCGCCCATCAGGCCACCGCTGCCACCTTCGCCGGCGGTCGCCATCGCGTCTTCGGCGCCGGGCGTCTCGGCGATCATCTTGCCGACGGCCGGATCGTCCCCTTCGGCCTTCACGAAGGCGAGGATGTGCCCGACGGCCTTCTTGGCGGCGGCCTCGTCGATACCGGTTTCAGCGGCAATCTTGGCGAACAACTCGTGCATGGATGGTCCTCTTGGATCGGAGGCTCTGCCCCGGACATGCCGCTAAAAACCGGCCCTTGGGGGGTCGGCGCGAATCAGCGGGACTTTGGCAAAGCCGGCGGGGGCGCGCAATTGCAATCGGCGACAGGGCCTTGATGTGCGCTTGTGTCGCCGGAAGACCGGCATGTAAGCTCCGGCCTCCGCAAGAGGGGGATGCCGCATGCTCGAAGACGGTCGGATATATCTGGGATCCAGCCGCGACCCGAAGGACGCGATCAAGAAGGGCGAGTATCTCGACCTGACACGCGCCAATCGCCACGGCCTGGTGACGGGGGCGACCGGTACCGGCAAGACGGTGACCCTGCAGATATTGGCGGAAGGGTTTTCGGAAGCCGGTGTGCCGGTGTTCTGCTCCGACATCAAGGGCGATCTGTCCGGCGTGTCGCAGCGCGGCGAGGGCAAGGATTTCCTCGTCGCCCGGGCTGATGCCATCGGTCTCGATCCCTATTACCACGACCTCTATCCCGTCGTGTTCTGGGACGTGTTCGGCAAGAAGGGGCACCCGATCCGCGCCACCATCTCCGAGATGGGGCCGCTCCTGCTCTCGCGGCTGATGAACCTGTCCGACGCGCAGGAAGGCGTTCTCAACATCGTCTTCAAGATCGCCGACGAGGAGGGGATGCTGCTCCTTGATCTCAAGGATCTGCAGGCGATGCTGGCCCATGTGGCCGAGAATGCCGACGATGTCTCGAAGCTCTACGGCAATGTCGCCAAAGCCTCGGTCGGCGCGATCCAGCGGTCGCTGCTGGTCCTGGAGCAGCAGGGGGCGGAGAATTTCTTCGGCGAGCCCGCGCTGGCGATTGCCGACCTGATGCGCACGGACCGGGACGGGCGCGGCATCGTCAACATGCTGGCCGCCGACCAGCTGATGATGAATCCGCGGCTTTACGCGACCTTCCTGCTCTGGCTGCTGTCGGAGCTGTTCGAGGAACTGCCGGAGGTCGGCGACCCGGACAAGCCGAAGCTCGTCTTCTTCTTCGACGAGGCGCATCTGCTGTTCGACGACGCGCCGAAGATCCTCGTCGACCGGGTCGAGCAGGTGGTGAAGCTGATCCGCTCCAAGGGCGTCGGCGTGTATTTCGTGACGCAGAACCCGCTCGACATGCCCGAGGGCGTTCTGGCCCAACTCGGCAACCGGGTTCAGCATGCGCTGCGGGCGTATACGCCGCGCGAGCAGAAGGCCGTGCGCACGGCGGCCGAGACCTTCCGTCCTAACCCGGAATTCGACTGTTTCGAGGCCATCACCAAGCTCGGCGTCGGCGAGGCCCTGGTCTCGACCCTCGACAAGAAGGGCGTGCCCTCGATGGTCGAGCGTACGCTGATCCGCCCGCCGGCCGGCCGGCTCGGTCCGGTGACCGAGGCGGAGCGGGCGCAAACGATGGCGAAGAGCCCGGTCGCGGGCCAGTACGACCATGCCGTCGATCGGGAATCTGCCTATGAGATGCTCATCGGCCGGGCCGAGGATCAGCTCGCGCAGGAAGAAGAGCAGCGCCGACTGGAAGCCGAGCGGAAGGAAGAAGCGGCACGCCGCGCCGACGCTGCGCGCCGCCGTGAAGAGGAGGAGCGGGACGCGCCGCCGCCTCGCCGGACGCGGACCGGTTTCCAGCTTCCCGATTTCGGCCTTGGCGGCGATGGCCGCGACGATACCCAGGAGGTGGAGGAGACAGAGCCCGCACCGCGCCGCCGCTCGGCACCCCGTCGGCGTTCGTCGGGCTATCAGCGTCAGACCGTGACCGAGACCATCATGAAGCAGGTCGGCCGCACGGTCGCCTCGACGGTGACCCGGGCGATCCTGCGCGGCGTTCTCGGCAGCCTGAAACGCGGGAAGTGACGCGAACCGAGTAGATGCGCCTCGTTCGCGGCGGCGCCGGGACCAGGGCGGCGGCTTTCAAACCGGCGCGCCCGTCCCCATCTGTTCGGTGACGCGGAATGGAAGGAATGGGCATGAACCGGAAGTCGACACTCGCATCCTACATCCTCTGGCTTCTCTGTTTTGCCGGGATCTGCGGGCTGCACCGGTTCTATCTCGGCCGGCCATGGACCGGGTTGCTGTGGCTCCTGACCCTCGGTCTGCTCGGCATCGGGCAGATCATCGACCTCTTCCTGATCCCGGGCATGGTCCGCGAGGAAAACCTCGAAAGCCGCATCGACATGATGGAGCGCGAGCGGGGCCGCCTCTCGTAAGACGCTGGGGGCGGCGCAGATGCGCCGCCGTCCCGCCCAGGGTCAGTTCAGCAGCCTTGCGGGTTGCCAGCCTGCCGCGGCCAGATCCGCCACGGCTGGTGTGCGCTCGCTCAGCATAACCGCGTGCAGATCGGCCGTCGTATCGGCCTTGCCTCGACCCAGTGCCGCCACGACGCGGCCAGCGACGATGAAGAAGGCGGTGTAGCTGCCTGCGTCGAGATCGCCCTCGATGTGGACGTCGTCGTAGGTCCGAGCATTTCCGACATAGTGGATCGGGCCGTACTGCGCCGACCAGAAGAACGGCACACCATCGAAGGCGCCGGCTTCCCCGAGCATCGCGGCGGCGGCATGGCGGCCATGTTGCTCGGCGACCCGCCAATGCTCGATGCGCGTGCTGTAGTCCCGCCCCGCCAGCGGAAAATTTGCCACGTCGCCGCCAGCAAACAGGCTTGCATCCACCGACAGATCGGCGGCGACATCGAGCCCGCCTGCAACGTCCTCGCCGAAGAGCTCCAAGCGAGGCCTGGCGCCGACCGCGATGAGGACGACCTCGGCCGGGATCCGGGTGCCGTCGGCCAGGTGAACCGTGTCGACCTTGCCGTGCTTCGCCTCCAGTTCGGAGACGACCGAATTGGTGCGCAGATCGACGCCTTTGGCCCGGTGCTGGGCTGCGATCTGGCCGGCCACCGCGTCCCCGAATTTCGAGGCGAAGGGCAGGGTCTCGCGGGAGATCACGGTGACGGTCTTGCCGTTCTGGACGAGACCGGCAGCGATCTCCATGCCGATGAAGCCGGAGCCGATGATGACGACCCGGTTGGCGGCATCGATGGCGCCCTTGATCGCCTTGGCGTCGTCATGGCTGCGCAAAGTGAAGACGTTCGGCAGGCCGGCATTGTCGAGCGGGAGCGTGCCGGCACGGCTGCCCGGCGCAGCGAAGCACTTGTCGTAGACGAGACCCGCATTGACGCCGTCCTTGCCGCGGAACTGGATGGTCCGCGTGGCGCGGTCGATCCGCGCGACCGGCTCGGTCATCCGCTCCACCCCGATCGCGTTGAGACCGCCATCGCCAAGGAGCGGCAGGCCCGCGTCGGATTTCTTGCCCTGCATATAGGCCTTGGACAGATCGGTGCGATCGTAGGGCGGTTCGCCTTCGTCGCCGAACAAGACGATACGGCCATCGAAACCGCGGCGCACCAGTTCCTGGGCGCAGGCAACACCAGCAGCCCCGGCACCCACGATGGCGAAGAGACGGTCGCCGCCCGCCTTGCGCGCCTTGGGATCTACCTCGGGCCGATGGACGCCGGCGCCGTCGGGAATGTCGACATGGACCCGACCTGTGGCGATCTCGGTGGTGAAATGGTTGAGGCAGCCCTGTCCCGGCGGTTCGATGTGGTCGCCGCTGGTCAGGTCGAAGATGGCATGATGCCACGGGCAGATGACCCGGTTGCCAATACGGGTCCCGTTCTTCAGCGGGGCGCCCTTGTGCGTGCAGATCGCGCCGGTGGCGTGGACCGTGTCGCCGTCGCGGATGAGCAGCACCTTCAGGCCGTCAATCTCGACTTCGGTCATGCCGGTTTCGGGCAGGTCGGCGAGTGCGCAGACGTCATGTTTCATGAAATGCGGTCCCTTGGCCGGATCTGGAAGTCTTCAGCCAACGGGGCGCAAGTGCGGACGTTCCGTCCGCGACCTCGGGCCGCGGCAGTGATCCGGCAAGTAAAAGGGGCGAGCGGTTCGGCCGCTCACCCCCTCATGTCAGTAGGAAATTCGCTCTGCGATCAGGCGACGAGACCGCCCTGGCGGACCAGAACCGGCGAGCCCGACGGAACGCGATCATACAGGTCGATGATGTCCTGGTTCATGAAGCGGATGCAGCCCGACGAACCCGACGTGCCGATGGTCCAGTATTCCGGCGACCCGTGCAGGCGATACAGCGTGTCCTTGCCGTTCTGAAACAGATAGAGCGCGCGCGCCCCAAGCGGGTTGTCGATGCCCGGCTCCATGCCGTCGGCATATTGAGCCAGTTCCGGCTTGCGGGCGATCATTTCCTTCGGCGGCGTCCAGGTCGGCCACTTCTTCTTCCACTGGATCTTCGCGCGGCCCGACCAGCCGAAGCCTTCGCGACCGACGCCGACGCCGTAACGCATGGCGCGGCCGCCGGGCTCGACGACATAGGCGAACTTGTTGGCGGTATCAACGACGACCGTGCCGGGCTTCTCACCGGTGGGATCGGCAACTTCCTGCCGGTAGTAGATCGGATCGACGCGGCTCAGATCGATGGCCGGGATCCGGTAGCCTTCATCCACCACGGCGTCGTACATCGCGCGATACCGTGCCGGAGCGCCGCCCTGCGGTGCCGGGTAGGGGGCGACGGAGGCGATGCGCGCGCGCGAGCCGCTGGTGCAGCCGGCAGCAAGTGCAGTCGCGCCAATGCCGAAGCCCAGGAGCAGCCTGCGCCGCGAGAAATGTGCGGAATTGTTCATTGTGGTCCAGCCTTCGATTTTTCTTGGCGGAATCGGTAGACGCGCCCCGCTTTTGGCATTCGCAGGCAAAACCTGCAGACTTCGGAGAAGTTCCGCAGCCATCACAGCTGTTTGACCAGGAAGGAAAACGCCGCTCAAACGAGTTTCGGCAAATCCCGCAGATCGGGCAGTACCCCGCTCGGCTGCAGGTCCAGATACTCGTCCGGTTCGCCGCCGCGGTTGATCCAGACCGTGTGGAAGCCGAAGGCAGTCGCGCCCGCGATGTCCCAACGGTTGGAGGACTGAAACGAGACCGCATCCGGATAAAGCCGGAAATGCGTCGTCACCAGATCGTACATGGCGGGCGCCGCCTTGTAGGTTCCGCAATCCTCGGCGGAGAAGACGATGTCGAAGACGTCGTCGAGACCGGCGGAGCGAACGGCGCGCGCCAGCATGTCGCGGGAGCCGTTGGACAGGATCGCCAGACGGGCGCCGCGGTCGCGCAAGGCACGCAGCGTCGAGGGGACTTCCTCGAAGGTGTCGAGGTCCCGGTAGGCTTCCAAGAGACGACCGCGCAGCGACGGATCGGCTGTCGGGACTTTCTGGAATGCGTAGTCGAGCGCGTCTTCCGTCAGATCCCAGAAATTGCGATGGGCGCCGCCCATCAGACTGCGCACCCAGGAATATTCCAGCTGCTTGCGGCGCCAGATGTCCGCCAGCAGACGTCCGTCCTCGCCAATCTCGCCCGCCAGGCGAGCGACGGCGGCGCCGGTGTCGAACAGCGTGCCATAGGCGTCGAACACATAGACTGAATGCAAGGACGTCTCCCTCGGGTTGCCGGGCCCCGTTGGGTCATATGGGCAGGGTCTCGCGAATGAAAGGCCGCGGACGCATCGCGATCGCATTCGCGGCCGCCTCTGCCCGGCGCGTGACGAGACGTTGCTGCTGCGCTATGGACGGGCAGGGGCCGCGCCGTGCCCCACGCTTCATGCAGAGCCAATCCGGAGCCGGCCATGCCGCAGGAATTTTCCCGTACCCGCACCTTCGTCGATGGCCAGTGGCACGACGGCAATCCCGGCCTGATCGGTCCGCGCAGCCACGCCATGTGGCTCGGGAGCTCGGTGTTCGACGGGGCGCGCTGGTTCGAAGGCGTCGCGCCGGATCTCGATCTTCATTGCGAGCGCGTTAACCGGTCGGCCGAGGCGCTGGGGCTGAAGGCGACGATGGCGGCCGACGAGATCGTCCGCCTCACCCACGAGGGTCTGCAGGATTTCGACGGCAAGACGGCGGTCTATATCCGGCCGATGTACTGGGCCGAAGACGGCGGCTACATGGGCGTTCCGGCCGATGCTGCGACCACGCGCTTCTGCCTGTGCCTCTACGAATCGCCGATGATCGCATCCTCCGGCTTCACACTCGGCGTGTCGCCGTTCCGTCGCCCGACACCGGAGACCATGCCGACGCTGGCGAAGGCGGGCTGCCTCTATCCGAACAACGGCCGGGCGATCATGGAGGCCAAGTCGCGCGGCTTCGACAATGCGCTGGTCCTCGACATGCTCGGCAATGTCGCCGAAACCGGCACGTCCAACCTCTTCATGGTCAAGGACGGCGTCGTCTTCACTCCGGTCCCGAATGGCTGCTTCCTGAACGGGATCACGCGCCAGCGCATCATTGCGCTGCTGCGCGAGGCCGGCCGCGAGGTGGTCGAGACGACCCTGACGGTCGCCCAGTTTCGCGACGCGGACGAGATATTCTCGACGGGCAATCATTCCAAGGTCGTGCCGGTCGTGGGTATCGAGGACCGGCAGATGCAGGCCGGCGCGGTCTATGCCGAGGCGCGCGAACTGTACTGGTCATTCGCCCGCACGGCAGCGTAGGAAGAACTGGCCGAAAAACGGTGGCAAATGCGACCGTTGGCACTAGCTTCGTTCTCGCCGATTTTTGCGCGTGGCGGAAACACTCCCCGTGTTGAGCCGTTGCGCCCCTAACGACACCAACAGAAGGAGACGGACCATGGCTTTCACGCTTCCGGAGCTTCCCTACGCCTATGACGCGCTGGGACCCTACATGTCTGCCGAAACGCTCGAGTTTCATCACGACAAGCATCACCAGGCCTATGTGACCAAGGGCAACGAGCTGGCCGAGAAGGCCGGCATGGCCGATCTGTCGCTGGAGGAGGTCGTCAAGAAGTCCTACGGCACCGATCAGGCGCTCTTCAACAATGCCGGCCAGCACTACAACCACATCCATTTCTGGCAGTGGATGACGCCGAATGGCGGCGGCAAGAGCCTGCCGGGCAAGCTGCAGACCGCGTTCGACAGCGATCTCGGCGGCTACGACAAGTTCAAGGCCGATTTCGAGGCCGCCGGTGCCGGCCAGTTCGGTTCGGGCTGGGCCTGGGTTGCCGTCAAGAACGGCAAGCTCGAGATCATGAAGACGCCGAACGGCGAGAACCCGCTGGTTCACGGCGCCGTGCCGATCCTCGGCGTCGATGTGTGGGAGCATTCCTATTACATCGACTACCGCAACGCGCGCCCGAAGTACCTGTCGGCTTTCGTCGACAATCTGATCAACTGGGATCACGTGCTCGAATGCTACGAGAAGGCGACCGCCTGATCGCGGCCATCCTCACCGGTCGACTCTGACCGGTTGTCCACGAAGGCCCCGCGGCATCCGTCGCGGGGCTTTTGCATGTTTGCAACCCACGTGATCGTGAGCGCGACGACGGGTTTTCAAGATTGCACGGTTGCCGGATCTGGTTTCAACTTTCACCGCACCGGCTGTTCTGGCCGGAATACCGGGAGAGTTTACATGCTGCAGAGCAAACTCATCGTCATCACTGCGGGTGTCGTCCTGTCCGCCGCAACCGTGGTCCCCGTCTTCGCGCAGAATGTCGAACCCATCGAGGCCCGCCAGGCGCTGATGGAAGAGAATGGCGACTCCGCCAAGGCCGGCGGCGCAATGCTCAAGGGTGAGGCTCCCTTCGATGCCGCGAAGGTCGCGGCGATCTTCACCGAGATGCACGACGTGGCGATGAAGTTCGGCGACTACTTTCCCGAGGACAGCAAGACCGGCAACGACACCGAAGCGGCGCCGGCGATCTGGGAAAAGCCGGATGAGTTCGAGGCAGCACTCGTCAAGTTCCAGGAGGACACCCAGGCTGCCATCGATGCCGCGCCGCAGGACATGGAGTCCTTCAAGCAGGCATTCGGCATGGTCACCCAGAACTGCAAGGGCTGCCACGAGGAATTCCGCATCGACAAGGACAAATAGGCGGATCGCGGCATGACGCCGACGCAGTCGCAATCGGGCGAGGCTGGCCGTTTGTGCGGCCGGCGGGATGATCCGGGATCGGTGCAATGCTCGACCGGATCCTGACGGGCCTCTTTCTCCTCGTCATCCTGGGGGCGGGCGGTTTCTATCTCCTGACCATGCCGCAGCGCCTCAATGCCGCGACCCTGGCGGAGGTCCCGGCCGGCGATGCCACGAAGGGCGAACGGCTCTTCTGGGCCGGTGGTTGCGCGTCGTGTCACGCGCCGGCCAAGGCGAAGGACGACAATCTTCTGAAACTCGGCGGCGGGGCGCCGCTCGAGACCGATTTCGGCACGTTCCATGCGCCCAACATCTCGCCCCATCCGGTCGACGGCATCGGGGGCTGGAGCTTTGCGGATTTCGCCAATGCGATGCAGCGGGGCGTCGATCCCGCCGGCCGGCATCTCTATCCAGCCTTCCCGTATACGTCCTACGTCAACATGCAGTTGGCCGACGTGGCCGATCTCTGGGCCTTCCTGCAAGGTCTGCCGGAGGTCGAGGGCAAGGCCCCGTCGAACGCGCTGACCTTCCCCTTCAATCTGCGCCGCGGGGTCGGGCTGTGGAAACTCGCCTTCCTCGGCGATGGCGAACCCGCGGTAGATCTGCCGGCAGATGCACCTGCGGCGGCGCATGACGGGCAGTATCTCGTCGAGGGACCGGGCCATTGCGGGCAGTGCCATACCCCGCGCAGCTTTGGCGGAGCCGGCGGGCTTGAACTGTCACAATGGCTGGCGGGCGCGCCTAACCCGGAAGGCGAGGGACGTGTGCCCAACATCACCCCGTCGCGGTCGGGGATCGGCGGCTGGTCGGCCAGCGACATCGCCTATTATCTGGAAAGCGGCTTCACGCCCGATTTCGATTCCGTCGGCGGCGCGATGGTGGCCGTGCAGGAGAACATGGCCCGACTGCCGGCCGAAGACCGTGAGGCGATCGCGGCCTATCTGAAGGCGATCCCCGCCATCGACCGGGATGTAGAGGCCGCCGAGGCATCGCCGTCGGATTAGGCCCAGTATCCTGGCGTGCCAGCCGGTCCCGGTCGCATTCGCTAATACAGGCATGGCGGGCGGGGCCGTCCCGCCCGCCATGCGCTCGTTCGGATCAGCCGGTGGTCAGCGTATCCTTGCCCATCAGCCGCAGCGCGAAGGCATCGACGAAGGCGACTTCCTCCAGCTTGGAGAAGCGCCCGGAAGCGCCGCCATGGCCGGAATCCATGTTGGTCCGCAGGATGACAGGGTTGTCGTCGGTCTTCATGTCGCGCAGCCGCGCGACCCATTTCGCCGGCTCCCAGTAGGTCACCCGGGGATCGGTAAGCCCGGCGAGGACCAGCATTGGCGGATAGGCCTGCTCCTTCACGTTGTCATAGGGGCTGTAGGACGCGATCACTTCGTAGTCCTCGCCGGACAGGATCGGGTTGCCCCATTCGGGCCATTCCGGCGGGGTCAGGGGCAGGGTGTCGTCGAGCATGGTGTTGAGCACATCGACGAAGGGCACTACGGCGATGATGCCGCCGAACTTTTCCGGTGCCATGTTGGCGACGGCGCCCATCAGCATGCCGCCGGCCGAACCGCCATGGGCGACGATGCGCTCGTAGCGTGTGTAATTCTGCGCGACGAGATGGTCGGCACAGGCGATGAAGTCAGTGAAGGTGTTCGCCTTGTTGCGCCGCCGACCGGCATCGTACCAGGCAAAGCCCTTGTCCTTGCCGCCGCGAATATGGGCGATGGCATAGACGAAACCGCGATCGACCAGCGACAGCGCGTTGGCGTTGAACGAGGCGGGGATCGCGATGCCGTAGGAGCCGTAGCCGTAGAGAAGGCACGGCGCCGAGCCGTCGAGCGGCGTATCCTTACGGTAGAGCAGCGAGATCGGCACCAGTTCGCCGTCCTTCGCGGGCGCCATGATGCGCCGGGTCACGTAGTCCGCCGGCTCGTGGCCGGAGGGGACTTCTTGGGTCTTCAGAAGCGTGCGCTCGCGTGTGGCGAGATTGTAGTCGAAGGTCTGGCTCGGCGTCGTCGGCGAGGAATAGCTGAAGCGGATCGTGTCCGTATCGAATTCGTAGGAGCCCGCAAGGCCCAGCGAATAGGCTTCCTCCTCAAAGGCGATAGCGTGTTCCTCGCCATCCGAAAGACGCTTGACGACGATCCGGGGCAGACCGTCCCGGCGCTCCAGCCAGACGAGATGGCGCTTCAGGATCATGTGGTTGAGAATCAGCCGGCCGCTCTCATGCGGGACATAGTCCGTCCAGTCGGAGCGCTTGGCCGCGTCGGTCGGCGCGGTGACGATCTTGAAGTCCGGCGCGCCATCGGCATTGGTGCGGATGTAAAGGCAGCCGCCACCCTCGTCGACGTCGTATTCGACGCCGGTCTCGCGTTCGGCCACGAGCCGCGGCTCGGCGGCGGGGTTGTTCGCCGGCAGAAGCCAGCATTCGGACGTCTCGTGGTCGTGAATGTCGATGAGCATGAAGTCGCCGGACTGGGTCTTGTCGACATCCATGAAGAAGCCGGTGTCGGTCTCCTCGTAGATCAGGCGATCATCGTGCGGATCGCTGCCGAGGCGATGGTAGAAGACCCGGCTCGGTCGGTGGTTGCTGTCGAGACGCGTGTAAAAGAAGCCGTCGGAACGCGCCGACCAGGCGGCACCGCCGCTGGTGTCCTCGATCGTGTAGTCGAGGTCCTTGCCGCTCTCGAGGTCGCGGATCGAAAGGGTGTAGAACTCCGACCCCTTGTCGTCATGCGTCCAGACAAGCCAGCGATGGTCGGTGGAATGGGCAATGCCGCCGAGCGAGAAATAGGCCCGGTCGGCAGCCTCGACCTGTCCGTCCAGAAGCACTGTCTCCTCGTCGTCACCGCCGTCCCGCGGCCGGCGAACGAAGCGGGGATATTCCGCGCCGGTCACATAGGAAATGCCGTAGGCCCACGGTCCGTCAGGTGCCGGAACGGAGGAATCATCCTCCTTGATCCGACCGCGCATCTCCTTGACCAGCGCCTCGCGCAGTTCCGTGGTGCCGGCCATGACGGCTTCCTGATAGGCGTTCTCCGCAACAAGATGATCGCGGATCTGCGGGTCGAGCACCGCCGTGTCCTTGAACACGTCCTGCCAGTTTGGCGCGCGCAGCCATGCGTATTCGTCCGAACGTTCACGCCCGTGGCGGATGTCGGTCACCGGACGGCGTTCGGCCTGGGGCGGTGCGGGGATGTGCGGCGGTGTCTTGGTGTCGGTCATCGAGCCTGTCTTGCTGACGTCTCTGGGAAGGGCGGACAATATCGCGGATGCTGCACCGATAGGGGTGCGGAACGTCGTGGGGAGGACAATTGGAAAGAGCCCCATTCACTGGCAGGTACACCTCGTCCTGCGCCGGGCTATCCCCAGCATTTCGTCCGCGTTCGCGGCGTCTCATGCCGAAGGCCGCGGTTACGCATTCAACTATGCACCGGGGTTGGACGCCGCAACCCGCCGCTCGCAATGATCGATGGACGCCCATTCCATCAAAACTTGGTCAGACACGTTGCCTTGCCGCAGCGAACTTGGCTTCGTATGAGGGGGCAATGATGCGACGCGTGTGCTTCGCTATCGATGGAAACGGGGAGCGAAGCAGCGCATGACGGGGATCGAGGCCAACAGCGGATTTCTCGCGCTCGCTCTGCCATTTCTCGCTGCGGCCCTGGCGCCCATCCTCACCCGCTTCCTGAAGCAGCATTCGTGCTGGGTCCTGGCATTGGCGCCGGCCTTCGCGTTCCTGATCTTTCTCGGCGCTCTGCCGGAAGTGGCAGGCGGGAACGTGTTTCTCTTCGGCCTCGACTGGATCCCGTCCTTCGACGTCCGGTTCTCGTTCCGGCTGGATGGCCTGTCCTCGACCTTCGCTCTGCTGATCACCGGCATCGGCACGCTGATCATCCTGTATTCCGGTGGCTACCTTGCCGGGCACCGGGATCAGGGACGTTTCCTGTCCTTCATGCTCATGTTCATGGGCGCCATGCTCGGGCTCGTCATGTCCGACGACCTGATGACGCTGATCGTCTATTGGGAACTTACCTCGATCACCTCCTTCCTGCTCATCGGTTTCGATCATGAGCGGGGCGCTGCGCGGCGCGGCGCGATCCAGGCACTGGTGATCACCGGTGGCGGCGGTCTTGCGCTGATGGCGGGGCTGATCGCGATCCGGGAGCTGACGGGGCTGACCTCGCTCAGCGACGTTCTCGCGGCAGGCGACGCGCTGCGCGAAAGCAGCTTCTACGTTCCGATCCTGATTCTCGTTCTGGCCGGCGCCTTCACCAAATCTGCGCAGATGCCGTTCCATGTCTGGCTGCCGAACGCGATGGAAGCGCCGACGCCGGTCTCGGCCTATCTGCATTCGGCCACGATGGTGAAGGCCGGCGTCTACCTTCTGCTGCGCCTTCATCCGGCGCTCGGCGACACCGCGCTCTGGACGACGATCCTGCCGCTTTTCGGCGCGGTGACGCTGGTAGTAGGTGCGCTTCTCGCCGTGCGGGCGACCGACATCAAGATCACGCTGGCCTATACGACGGTCGCATCGCTCGGCCTTCTGGTGATGCTGATCGGCGTAGGAACCGAGACGGCGATCATCGGCGCGGTGCTCTATCTGATCGCTCATTCGCTGTTCAAGGGCGGCCTGTTCATGGTCGCCGGTTCTGTGGACCACGGCGCTCACACACGCGAGATCGATCATCTGGGCGGCCTCGGCAGGGCGATGCCGATCACCTTCGCGGCTGCGCTGCTCTGCGCGCTGTCCATGGGCGGCATCACGCCCTTCGTCGGCTTCCTCGCCAAGGAGGAAATCTATCATGCGCTTGAGCATGGCGATCCGTATCATCTCGCCCTGATCTGCGCGGCGATCGCAGGCAATGCACTGATGTTCGCAGCGGCCTTCATCGTGGCTCTGAAGCCCTTTATCGGCCGCATGCCGGAGACCATCCACCATCCGCATGAGGGTGCGCCGACCATCTGGCTCGGGCCTCTCGTCCTCGGTGTGTGCGGCCTCGTCGGCGGGCTGTTCTACGGCGCCTATCACGCGTTCTTCTCGTCGCCGATGGCGTCGGCGGCCGTCGGCGAGCCGGTGGCGATCGAGATCGGCTGGATGCCGCATCTGAACCTCGCCTTTGCCCTGTCGCTGGCGACCATCGCGCTGGGCGTGGTGATCTATCTTCTGTCGGAACGGCTGCGCGCCGGGCTGACCGCGTTGCTCGCTGCAATCGGTTGGGGGCCCGATCATGGCTTTGATCAGGCGATGCGCGGGCTGATCCGCGGTGCCTTTGCGATCACGAACTTCCTGCAGTCCGGCCGGCTCGACTATTACATGACCGCGACCGTCGCGGTGATGACCGCAGCGCTGTTCGGGGCTATGGCCTATACCGGCGGTTGGCCGGCGATGCCGGAATTCCCGCAGGTCACCTATTACGAGTGGATCGTCCTGGCTCTGCTCCTGTGCGGTCTCTTCGCCGTGGTCGTCGCCAAGAACCGGCTGACGGCGATCGTCTCGCTGGGTATCCAGGGCTTTGCCGTCGCCCTCATCTTCATGCTGATGGGCGCGCCGGACCTCTCCTTCACTCAGTTCATGGTCGAGACTCTGTCGGTGGTGATCCTCGCCCTCGCGATCACCCGGTTGAAGCTGTCGCCGACCGATCATCGCCCGACCCGCGAGAAGCTGCCGGATGCGGCGCTGGCAGCGGCGGCCGGCGCGGGCTTCGGACTGTTCCTGCTCGCCGTCGTGCAACGGCCGTTCGACTCCGTCCTCTCGGACTTCTTCGAACGCTACAGCTACGCCATCGCCCATGGCCGCAACATCGTGAACGTCATCCTCGTCGATTTCCGGGGCATCGATACGATGGGCGAGATCGCCGTGGTGATGACCACCGGTCTGGGCGTTCTCGCGCTGATCCGCGTCAGGGTGAAGCGCCGTAATCCGCGACCTGCCGATCCGATGGAGGTGACGCCATGAGAACGGTCATCTTCCGTTTCACCGCGCCGTATCTGACCAGCCTGATGGTGCTGTTCTCGATCTTCGTCTTGCTGCGCGGCCATAACGAGCCCGGCGGCGGCTTCATCGGCGGCCTGATTGCCGCATCGGCCTTTGCAATCTACGGCATCGCCTGCGGCGTCGCACCGGTGCGGCGGGCTCTCTATTTCCATCCCATGGCGATCGCCGGCAGCGGGCTGATGCTCGCTGTCCTGTCCGGTGTCGTGTCCATGGTCGTAAGCGTCGAGTTTCTGACGGGCGTCTGGAGTTTTCCCGCATTTCTCGGCGGCGACGTCGGAATCTCGACACCGCTGTTCTTCGACATCGGCGTCTATCTCGTCGTGGTCGGTGCGATCAGTACGATCGGGCTCGCCCTCGAGGAAAGGGAGACAGACTGATGGAGACTGCACTCGCCTTTGTCGTCGGCTGTCTCTTTGCCGTCGCCTTCTACCTGCTCCTGTCCAAGCACATCATCCGCATGCTGCTGGGCGTCGTGCTGCTCGGCAATGCGGTCAATCTCCTGATCTTCACCGCCGGCCGCCTCGGGCCGATCGCGCCGCCGATCATTCCCACCGATCTGGTTACGCCGGATGGGCCGATCGCCAATCCGTTGCCGCAAGCACTGATCCTGACCGCGATCGTGATCTCGTTCTCCTTCTTCGCCTTCCTGCTGGTGCTGACCTATCGCGCCTATCAGGACCTTGGCACCGACGACACCGACCAGATGCGCATCGCAGAACCCGAGGACCAGGGGCTTCCGCCCCTGGGATACTGACATGGCGACGACAGGCACCGCGGATACGGGCGGATACGGCGAACTGGCGGCACTGAAGGCCGAGGCGATGACGACCGGCCCCGTTGCCGCGTCGGACTATCTCATCGTGCTGCCGGTGGTGATCTGCTTCATTTTCGGGGCAGGGCTCCTGATGATGCGCAAGCGCACGGGGCGCCAGCCCTGGGTTGCTATCCCCGGCCTCGCATTGCTGTTCGCCGTGGATCTCGCGCTTCTCGCCAAGGTCGCGACCGAGGGAACGCAGACCATGATGATGGGCGGCTGGAAGCCGCCCTTCGGCATCGCCTTCACGGTCGATCTGATGGGGGCGTTGTTCGTCGCCGTGACCGGTTTCGTGGCGCTGGCCTGCGGCATCTATGCCGTTGCCTCCATCTCTCCGACCGAGCGGCGCTACGGTTTCTACCCGTTCCTGTTCCTGATGATCGGCGGCGTCTCCGGCGCCTTCCTGACCGGCGACATCTTCAACCTCTATGTCTGGCTCGAGGTGCTGCTGATCGGATCCTTCGGGCTCCTGATCCTGGGCTCAGAGCACGAGCAGCTCGACGGCGCGACCAAGTACTGCTTCCTGAACCTCGTCGGCACGACGCTGTTCCTGATCACCACCGCCTATCTCTACGGCGTGTTCGGCACGCTCAACATGGCCGACATCGCGGCGAAGGCCGCGACAATGGAGGGTGACAGCGCCGTCACCATCATCGCCGTCATGTATCTTGTCGCCTTCGCGCTGAAGGCGGCTGCCTTCCCGCTGAACGCCTGGCTGCCGGCCTCCTATCATACGCCGCGCTTCGTCGTGTCGGCGCTGTTCGCGGGCCTGCTGACCAAGGTCGGCGTCTACGGCATCATGCGCGTCCTTATGATGCTGTTTCCGCCCGAGCATCAGGTGCTGGTGCCGCTGATCGCCTGGATCGCCGGTCTGACGATGCTTCTAGGTGCGCTCGGCGCGCTGGCACAGACCGATCTCCGCCGGCTCCTGAACTACATGGTGATCGCGGGCATCGGCACTATCCTTGCCGGTCTCGCCGTGCCCCAGGTCGCGTCCGTGATGGTCGCGCAGGCCGACGGTGGCGCTGCCATGGCCGCAACCGCCGCTGCAGCGCCCGCGGCCCAGACGGGGCTTGCCGGGGCGATCTACTACGCGCTGCATTCCATCGTGGTGATGACGGCGCTGTATCTGGCGGCAGGCGTCGCGGCGCGTCTGAACGGCTCCTCGTCACTGGCCGAGATGGGTGGGCTATGGCGCCGCTATCCGCTGCTGGCGGCTCTCATGCTAGTATTCCTGTTTGGCGTGTCGGGCCTGCCGCCCTTCTCGGGTTTCTGGCCCAAGGTTGCGCTGGTTCGCGCGACAATCCTCGCCGATCTGCCTTGGCTGGCGGCAACCATTCTGGTGTCGGGCTTCCTCCTGACCATCGCCAGTGCTCGTGTCTTCGCCCTCGCGTTCTGGCGTCCGCTCCCGGCGATGAGCGCAGCAGGCAGCGATGCCGAGGCCGGGCAGATCGAGAGGGAGCAATTCCAGGCGCTGGGACCCGACAAGCCGTTGTCGCTCATTCCGCTGCTGGCGCTGGCCGCGTTCGTGGTTGCCGCCGGTGTATGGCCCGAATGGCTGGCGCACCTGACCAGCGCGGCGGCGGCAGGCGTCCTTGATCCGGCAGCCTATCTGCAATCGGTGTTCGGAGGCGCGTCGTGAGGCTTTCGCTCTTCAACCTTGTTCTGGCGCTGATCTGGGTCATCGTCTCCGGGTCGTTCACGCTGATCAACCTTCTGTTCGGCTTCGCGCTCGGTGCGGCCGCGCTCTACCTCATCCGCGAACAGGTCGGCACGGTCGGCTATATCGGCCGCGCCCGCCGGATCTTCGCGCTGTTCCTGCTGTTCCTGGTCGAACTCATCAAGTCGGCCTGGCGTGTGGCGGTCCTGGTGCTGCAGCCGCGCATGGATCTGAAACCCGGGATCTTCGCCTATCCGCTGAAGGTGGAGAGCGATTTCGAGATCACCCTGCTGGCCAACCTCATCACCCTGACGCCGGGCACGCTGTCGGTCGACGTGTCCGAGGATCGTTCGACCCTGTATGTCCACGCCATCGACTGTTCTGATCCCGAAGCGGCGCGCGCGGATATCGCCACCGGGTTCGAGGCCAAGATCCTGGAGGCGTTCCGATGAGCCTTCATGATTTCGCTGTGGGCCTCTTCGCGATCTCCGTAGATGTCGCGCTGGTGCTTTTGGGCCTCGCTTTCCTCTTCACCGTCATCCGCATCATGGTCGGGCCGACGCTGCCGGACCGGGTGCTCGGCCTCGACATGCTGACCAGTGTCGCCATCGGCTTCATCGCCGTCATCGGCATCGACACGGGCTTCACGCTCTATGTGGATATCGCGATCGCGCTCGGCCTCGTCGGCTTCCTGGCAACGGTAGCCTTCGCCCGGTTCATCCAGGCACGCGGAAAGACCGAGGAAGAACGCTTCGAGGCATTGCCGCTCCGCGATCCGCAAGCCCGTCACGTCGAGCCGCTCGAGGAAGGGAAGAAATGATCGCCGATCTCGTCCTTATCGTCTCCGCGCTCTTGATGCTGGCCGGTGCCGCCTTTGCCGCCATCGCGGCGCTGGGCATCCTGCGGCTGCCGGACCTCTACACCCGCATGCATTCGGCCTCGAAGGCCGGATCGGTCGGATCGGGCATGCTGCTGATTGCGCTGGCCCTGACGGCGGATTCGACGCCGGTCGCGCTTCGGGCGCTCGCTGCGGTCGCGTTCTTTCTGTTGACTGCGCCGCTGTCGGCGCATCTCCTCGCCAAGGCGTCCTATGCGGTCGGCTATCAGCTCTGGCCCCAGTCGGTCCTCGACGAAATGCCGCCGATTCAACCGACGACGGAGGCGTCCCAGACGCCTCATCCGACCGTTCCTGCTGACCGGAACGACGGGCAGGCCTGATAGGTCGGTTTACAGAGGCGTCCGCCATGATCGCACTCTTCGTCGGCTTCGCCGGCCTCTTCGGAGCAGCAGGCGTCGCCGGGGCTGCGGTGGCAGCGCATGGCGGTGGCAACGCACAGCTGGCAGCGACCGCCGCGGCGATCGCCCTGGTCCACGCGCCATCGCTTCTCGGCCTTGCCGCGTTCGTTTCCAGAATGCCGCGGCTCGCTCCCCTGTCCGGCCTCCTGATCATTTTCGGAACGCTTCTGTTTTCCGGTGATCTGGCGGCCCGAATTGCCTGGGGCGAGCGACTGTTCGCCAATGCTGCGCCCCTCGGCGGAACCCTGCTGATCGCCGGTTGGCTCTCGGTCGGCGCCGCCGGAATCGGGCTCGCGATACGCCGCCCCACATCGTAGCCGACGAACCGGGCGCAGGTTGCAGCGCCGTTTCATCTGCCGCAGGCCATTTCATGGGAGAGGATCATGACAAACGGGTTCGATAGAGCGCTTTTTGCCGACCAAACGGTCGTCGTCACCGGTGCCGGGCGCGGGATCGGCTCGGCAGTCGCACGGGCTTTTCTTGCGGCTGGCGCGGCAGTGGTCGCCCATGTCGGCCGCACCGTGGAGCATGCGGAGAATGACCTTCTCGCGGGCCTGCCCGACGCGCATCGCGCGCTGCTGACAGTGCTCACGGGGGACTTGGCGCAGCCGGACGGTGGCGACACGCTCGCGCGCGCCATCGTCGCGGAGACCGGTGAGCGCATCGACGTTCTCGTCAACAACGCGGGCACGATGGGCGGCCGGGTCGCTGCCGGTGAGGTCACGCAGGCCCAGTACGATCAGGTCGTCGATCTGAACGTCCGCTCGGTCGTCACGCTCACGACCGCACTGCTGCCCGCGCTGAAGGCGGCCAAAGGGGCGTCCATCGTCAACACGTCATCGATCTCGGCGACGATCGGCGGCAGTGCAGGTTCCTCGCTCTATTCGGCGTCGAAGGCGTTCATCTCGACCTGGACGCGTGCGCTCGCCCGCGAACTCGCGCCCGACCACATTCGCGTCAACGCGGTGTCGCCGGGCACCATCATGACCGACTTCCACCGCCGTTATTCGACCCGGGAGAAGCTCGACGCGACGGCGGCATCGATCCCGCTGAAACGGCTCGGCACTGCCGAGGACTGCGCGCCGGCCTATCTGTTTCTCGCCAGTCCCGTCCTGTCCGGATATGTGACCGGACAGGTGATCGAGGTGAATGGCGGCCAGTTCATGGGCTGAGGCATGCCGAGGCGCACCTCTCGCGGCAATTGCGAGCCTGTGGTCAGCTACTGTCCGACGATCTCGCGGGTGGAATCGAAGACGATGTCCTTGTTGCGGTCCTGGATGTAACGCAGGTCCCATTCGTCCCGGCACAGATAGACCGGCCGCTCGTCGCGATCGCGCGCCACATGAATGACGTTGTCCTTGACGAAGGCCTGCAGTGTCGCCTCGTTCTCGCAGCGGATCCAGCGCGCCACGTTGAACGGCACCGGCTCGAAGCTGACATCCGCCTTGTATTCCCCCGCGATGCGGGAGGCGAGCACGTCGAGCTGCAGGGGGCCGACGACGCCGACGATCCAGTCGGAGCCGATCGACGAGCGGAAGACCTGCACGAGACCTTCCTCGGCCAGATCCTCGAGGCCCCGGCGAAGCTGTTTCAGCTTCATCGAATCTTCGAGCCGGACGCGGCGGAGCACTTCCGGCGCGAAGGCGGGAAGCCCCGTGAACCGGAAGTTCTCGCCTTCGGTCAGCGTGTCGCCCACCCGCAGCGTTCCGTGGTTCGGAATGCCGATGACGTCGCCGGCGAAGGCCTCCTCCGTCAGCGCGCGTTCCTGGGCGAAGAAGTAGATCGGGTTGGACACGGCCAGCTGCTTGGCCGAGCGGACATGGTCGAGCTTCATGCCGCGCTTGAAATGGCCCGAGCAGAACCGCACGAAGGCGACGCGGTCGCGGTGCTTGGGGTCCATGTTCGCCTGCACCTTGAAGACGAAGCCTGAGACCTTGTCGCCCTCCGGGGCGATGGGTCCCTTGTCGGAAGGTTGCGGGCGCGGTGCCGGGGCATGCGCGGCGATCAGGTCCATCAGGCGGTCGACGGCAAAGTTCTGCAGCGCGCTGCCGAAGACGACCGGTGTGAGATGCCCCTGGCGATAGGCGACAGGGTCGAAATCGGCATAGCCCTCGGCCGCGAGCTCCGCCGCATCGCGGAAGCCGGCATAGGTGTCCGGGTGCATCACCTTGGCGAGACCGGGATCGTCCAGGCCGCCCTCGAAATGCACCGTCTTGTCGCTGCCGGCGACGAGGAAGTCGTTGGCGGCGAGATCGTAGCAGCCCTTGAACAATCCGCCCTGGCCGACCGGCCAGACCACCGGCGCGACGGTGAGGGCGAGCTGCTCCTCGATCTCATCGAGCAGTTCGAACGGATCGAGGCCTTCGCGGTCGATCTTGTTGATGAAGGTGACGATCGGGATGTCGCGCAGGCGGCAGATCTCGAACAGCTTGCGCGTCTGCGCCTCGATGCCTTTGGCCGCGTCGATCACCATGATCGCGCTGTCGACAGCCGTCAGTGTCCGGTAGGTGTCCTCGGAAAAGTCACTGTGGCCGGGGGTGTCGAGCAGGTTGAAGGTGATGCCATGCTTCTCGAAGGTCATCACCGACGAGGTGACCGAGATGCCGCGGTTCTTCTCAATGTCCATCCAGTCGGACTTGGCGCGCCGGCCGTTGCCTTTGGAGCGGACGGCACCGGCCATCTCGATGGCGCCGCCGGCCAGAAGCAGCTTCTCGGTCAGCGTCGTCTTGCCGGCGTCCGGATGCGAGATGATGGCGAAGGTGCGCCGGGTCGTATGATCGGATCGCGTGGCCGAAGCATTGGCACGGGTCGGCAGGGTATCGGCGGTCGCGCTCACGAGAAACTTCTCCAGATCGAAATGGTGTTGCCGCGCCATGCGGCGGCGGGGCCGGACGCCGGTTGGCGGTCAGTCGCGTCGGGACGCCGGATCGCCGTTCGGTTCTGCCCGCGGAACGTCGCTGTTAACGCGCTCCTGCAACTGCATGCCGCCAGATAGTCGCTTTCGGTGCAAATTGCACGCCCGCCGCACTGGCGTGTAGGTGTCTTGGGCGGAAATCCAATCGGCTTCGTGCCGGATGCCATTGTCTCAGGGCAGGACGGGTCGTCATGGAAAGATTGCGAGGTCGGCGATGGTCCGGGCACTGCCAACCGGGGCGCAGGCGTATCCCAGCTCCGCTGTCGCTCGTTCTGAGGTGTGCCGGCTATGGTGTAAGTGGTGCGTTAGGGTGCGCCTAGTCGCTCCGCACAACACAACGGAATGACCGGGCGCGTTGCTACCCGGGACAGAGAACGACCTGACACCCCTGTCGCGTTGTGCTGTTGCCGCAACGGGAGTTGTGCTGATTGCGCCAGATGTCTTGAAACGGACACGGATGGCTGCCTACATGAGACCTGATCAGGGCCAATCGGGACTCTGGTCCGCGCCCGTGGAAAGGGAAATTGACACTGAGACCTGCGGCTGAAACGAAGGACGTCTTCGAGACCTCTCCTTCTGACGCGCCCGCCACCGATGCTACGGTTGGCCGGTCCGCAATCGAACTCGTCACCTCGAGTCTGGAAGATTCGAAGGGCGAAGACATCGTCTCCATCGACATGCAGGGCAAGTCCGCACTGGCCGATCACATGGTGATCGTTTCCGGTCGGTCGAACCGTCATGTCAGCGCCGTCGCCGGCAACCTCCTTCGGGATCTCAAGCAGCAAGGCTTCGGGTCCGAAATGAAGGTGGAAGGCCTGCAGAATGGCGACTGGGTACTGATCGATACGGGCGACATCATCGTCCATATCTTCCGTCCCGAAGTCCGCAGCTTCTACAACATCGAGAAGATGTGGACGGTCGGCGACGCCGGAGATTCGACGGTACACTAGAGCCCTGCGCGTCCCCCGAAAGGGGACGCCGCAGTTTCTGGACCGCGGCGGCGAGGCTGGCTGTGGCCGGAACATAACGATGAGCAGGCTTCGGCCGAGAAGGAGCTCGGGCGATGCGGCTGACCATTGCGGCCATCGGGCGGATGAAGGCCGGTCCCGAGCGTGAGCTCGCGGATCGCTATCTCGATCGGCTCAAGAAAACGGGCGGAGCGCTGGGGCTGGATTATGCCGGCCTTTCCGAATTTCCCGAATCGCGTCTGTCCACAACATCCGAACGCAAGCGCGACGAGGCGGCGCGGCTGACCGCGCCCCTGGCGGAGACGAGTGTGCGGATCGTCCTCGACGAAAGGGGGCGAACGCTCTCGTCGGAAGAGTTCGCAGCAGCATTGGCCGATTTTCGCGATGCCGGACGGCGCGATGCTGCGGTCCTCATCGGCGGTCCCGACGGCCATGACGAAACACTCCGATCATCGGCCGATCTGACGCTGTCGCTCGGCCGCCTGACCTATCCCCATCAGATCGCGCGGATTCTCATAGCCGAGCAGCTTTACCGCGCGGCGACCATCCTGGCGGGCCATCCCTACCACCGGAACTGATCTTCGGGGCAGGAGAGGCACTAGAGATGCGGTCCGGGGGGCTTCAACCGGAGCTGCCGGGAGGTGCGAGCCAAGATTGTGGATATGCCCGCACGGTGGCGTTCGCAGCCTGTCGTCCGACGATGGTTGATTGCTTGTTAACGGCCTGATTCTATCCTCCAAATCAGCTATGACATCCCTGCGATTTGCACGGGAAAGGGCGGTCTTGATCAACGGGCGGACAGGCGGCGACGGACGCAGACACCGGCGGTGGCGCATCACTGCTGCCCTGCTGTGCGCCATGACTGCGCTGCATCCGCTGCCATCCTTGGCTCTGTCGGAAGATGGTGCAGCCTCGCCGGATCACTCGGGCCTCGATCCGATGGCGGTCGGCTCGGTCGAGCCGGCGAGTTCCGACGTTCTGGAACGCCAACGACGCCGGACCGCCGCGGATCTCGTCGCCCTGTCGCAAAGCATCGAACTGTCGGAAGAGACCATCAGGTCGCTGGATGCGGAGATCGCCGCGTTGTCGGAGGATCAGGGGCGTGTTCGCGCCGCCATGATCTCGGCCGCGGAGGCCCAGAAAGGTATCAGCCGGGAGATCGCGGCGACGGAAGAGCGCGTCGACAGGCTGGCGACCGAGGAGGGGACGATCAAGGCGTCGCTGCGCGAGCGCCGCGGTCTTCTGGCACAGGTTCTGGCGGCGCTTGAGAGAATGGGACGCAAGCCGCCCCCCGCGCTGCTGGTGAAACCGAACGACGCACTCGGCTCGGTCCGCAGTGCCATTCTGCTGGGCGCGGTGGTCCCGGCCATCCACGAGCAGACCACCGCCCTGGTCGCTGATCTGGAGCGGCTGGCATCCGTCCGGGCCGAGATATCGGCCGAGAAGCAGCGCTTCGCCGAACAGCTCACGCGCCATCGGAAGGAAGAGCAGCGGCTGGAACGGCTGATTGCTGAGAAGCAGCGGCTGGAGGCGGCCAATCGCGATCGTCGCGCAGCCGAAGCAGCGCGTGCCGCCGATCTGGCGGCGAAAGCAACCGATCTCAAGGATCTCATCGCCTCGCTGCAGGCCGATGTCGAACAGGCGAGGGCGACCGAAGCGGCGGAAGCGGAACGTCGCGCTGCGGAGGAAAAAGCGCGCGAGCTGGCACGTGTCGCAGCCGAGGCCGAGGCCCGCAGCCAGGCGACCCGGCTGGAGGCCGAACGCCTGCAACGTGAGCAGGACGCCATCGAGACGCGGCGGACTGCACGCATAGGGACTGACGGGGATACCGAGGCTTCGGCCACTGCGCGGGCGGATGTGCCGCTTCCTGGCGACGAAGCGCCGCAGGACGGTCCTGCCCTCGCATCCGCTGAGGCATCCTCCGATGCTGATGCGGAGACAGCGGCCGCAGACGCTTCGAACCCGGATGCTGAAGAGGCGGTCGAGGTCGCAGCGCTCGATACGTCTGCGGACAAGGTCGCCCGGCCATCGTCCGCTGGACGCTACGATATCGCTTCACTTCGCCGTCAGGCACCGCGACTTGCGCCATCCGCCGCATTTTCGACAATGAAAAAACGATTGTCGAGGCCGGTAGCTGGCAAGCAGCTCATCGGATTCGGGGAGAAGGACGACATCGGCCGCGAAACCACCGGAGCATCATTTGCTGCCCGCGCGCAGGACGTCGTCACCGCCCCCGCAGACGCGAATGTGCTCTACGCCGGACCCTTCCGTTCCTACGGGCAACTATTGATCCTTGATGCGGGCGACGGCTATCATGTGGTCTTGGCCGGAATGGCCCGGATCGATGTAGAACCGGGCTCGTTCGTATCGGCCGGGGAACCTGTCGCGACGATGGGGGCCAAGCGCCTGGCGAGTATTGCAGTTGCCGAATTCGGCGTCTCGGAGCCCGCGCTCTACGTCGAGTTCCGAAAGGACGGAAAGCCGGTGGATCCGTCACCTTGGTGGATCGACCAACCCTCTGGAAGGACGAGGAATGATTCGTAAGCTCTCGATACTCTTTGCCGGGGCGCTGATGGGGGCAACGGCAATGACCGTGGTCGGTCAGAACGCCGGTGCCGCGAATGCTGCAGGTTCCGACACCTATCGGCAGCTCGCGATCTTCGGCGACGTGTTCGAACGGGTTCGCGCCCAGTATGTCGACGAACCGGACGACCAGAAGCTAGTTGAGACGGCGATCAACGGCATGCTGACGTCGCTCGATCCGCATTCGAGCTACATGAACGCCGAGCAGGCCGCCGACATGCGGACCGAGACCCGCGGCCAGTTCGGTGGCCTGGGTATCGAGGTCACCATGGAAGACGAACTGGTCAAGGTCGTTTCTCCCTTCGATGGTACGCCTGCCGACAAGGCCGGCATCCTGGCCGGCGACCTTATCGCCGAGATCGACGGCGAGCAGGTTCGCGGACTGACGCTCGGCGAAGCGGTCGACCGGATGAAGGGCGACATCGGCACTAGCGTCGACCTGGTCATTATCCGGGAAGGCGCCAACAAGCCGGTGCGTCTGACCGTCACGCGCGACGAGATCAAGGTGCCGTCGGTGCGCCACTCGGTGAAGGGCGACATCGGCTACATCAAGCTGATGAAGTTCAACGAGCAGACGACGGTCGGTCTGGAAGAATCCATCGCCGACATCGAGGAGAAGATCGGCGCCGACAAGGTAAAGGGTTACATCCTCGACATGCGTCGCAATCCGGGTGGCCTTCTGGACGAAGCCGTCTCGGTGTCCGACGCGTTCCTCGGCAAGGGCGAGATCGTGTCGACCCGCGGTCGCAACGCCGATGAGACCCGGCGCTACAACGCGCGCTCGGGTGACGAGATCGACGGCAAGCCGCTCGTCGTCCTGGTCAATGGCGGTTCGGCGTCGGCCTCGGAGATCGTCGCAGGTGCCCTGCAGGACCAGCGCCGCGCAACGATCGTCGGCTCGCGTTCCTTCGGCAAGGGCTCCGTGCAGACCATCATCCCGCTTGGCGCCAATGGTGCGCTGCGGCTGACGACGGCGCTCTACTACACGCCGTCCGGCCGCTCGATCCAGGGGCGCGGCATCGATCCGGACATCACCGTCGAGCAGCCGCTGCCGCCGGAAATCCGTGAGCAGATGGGTCTCGATGCCGAGGACGACCTGACGCGGGGCGAATCTTCCCTGCGTGGTCACATCACCGGCAACGAGGAGACCGACGAGGGCTCCGGCTCGCTCGACTACGTGCCGCCGGAGGAAGAGGACGATCTGCAGCTGCAGTACGCCCTCGATCTTCTGAACGGTGTGAAGTCGAACGCGATGTTCCCGCCCAAGCAGGAAGCCAACGCGGCCAACTGATCCGGTCGCTGCCTCCAGCGATCCGACGAAATGCAGGCCCGGTCGTCCCTGGACGGCCGGGCTTTCTGCTATCTATCGCCTGATGGTGTGCAGTCCCTGCTACGTCCCGCGAGCCCCGTTCCAGCTTGGCTCGCTAAACGAGATCCATGCGCGGTCCCCTCTATCAGCCTCTCGGTCTCGACCTCGACGACGGCGTGATCCGGCAGCGCCGGCTGTCGGCCGCGACCATTGGGTTCGCCTGCGCGGCGACGACGATCATTGCCGGCTCCGCCGCCATCGCCCTGTTCGGCCAACCCGAACCGCGGATGGTGGACCGGTTTGCCGTCGCTGCGTCCTCTGAACCCGCCCCGACCGTCGTTGCCGCGAGCCCGGCGCCTGTCGTGCGCGAACAGCTCCCTGTAGTGATTTCCGGATCCGATACCGCACCGCCACCGCGTGGCGGGGTCGGCTTTCGCGTCGAGGATCCGCAGTCGCTTCGCCAGAACCCCAGTACCGCCCACATGCCCGACGATGCGCTCATCGAAGACAGTGCCTACGGGCTGCTGCCCGCACGCGCGCCGGACGGGCGGCGCCCCTACGATGTCTACGCCGGCGCGTGGAGCGGGAAGCCCGGCACGCGCATTGCCATCGTCGTGGGTGGCCTTGGCATCAGCCAGACGGGGACGATGAACGCCATCGGGTCGCTGCCGCCCGGAGTGACATTCGGCTTCTCGCCATCCGGCAACAGTCTCGACCGGTGGATGCAGGAGGCGCGTCGCAGCGGCCATGAGCTGGTTCTGCAGGTGCCACTGGAGCCTGTCGGCTATCCGCAGGTCGATCCGGGTGAGGACACGCTCACCGTGGACGATGCCGCTGCCGGCGACCTGAGCGCGCTCCACGCCTCTCTCGCGACCATCACCAACTATGTCGGCATCATGAACTACATGGGGGGGCGCTTTGTCGCCGAGCCCGCCGCCATGGAGCCGTTGATCGCCGAACTCGGCCGGCGTGGCCTGATGTTCTTCGATGACGCCTCATCCCTGCGTTCGGTGGCCGCCGATACCGCGCAACTGCAGAGCGTGCCCGCGGCGGTGTCGGACCTGTCGATTGACCGATCGCAGGATCCGGCGGATATCCGCAGTCAGCTTGACACGCTGGAGCGGATCGCCCGCGCCGAAGGGACCGCGATCGGCGTGGCGTCGGCCTTCGACGTCAGTGTCGCCACCATCGCGAAGTGGATCGGAGAGGCGCGCGGACGCGGCATCGAGATCGTGCCCCTGTCGGCCCTTGCCAACGATCCCGAGCGTCGCTGACGCGCCAATCGACGGCGTGCGGTAAGCGGCACTCACGGGGTCGTCGCGCGGATCGGCGGCACTCCCCTTGTTCGCATGGCACCCTGCCCGATAATCGCAGGGGATGGGAGCGATGGCTCCCGCCAAACGAACACTGGTGAACGATGAAGCCTATCGAATTCGAGAACCTGCCCTACCGACCCTGCGTCGGGATCATGGTGCTGAACAAGGAAGGGCTCGTCTGGGTTGGCCGGCGGTTGATCGAGGACCAGGGCGAGATGTCCGGCGCGTCGCAACTGTGGCAGATGCCCCAGGGGGGCATCGACAAGGACGAGGAGCCCCTGCCAGCGGCGAAACGCGAACTCTTCGAGGAAACCGGCATACGATCGGTCTCGCTGCTCCATGAGGCCCCGGACTGGATCGACTACGATCTGCCGCCCGAGCTCGTCGGCGTCGCGTTCAAGGGGCGCTATCGCGGCCAGACCCAACGCTGGTTCGCATTCCGCTTCGAGGGCGACGAAAGCGAGATCTCCATCAATCCTCCGCCAGATGGGCATGCCGCCGAGTTCGACGACTGGGCTTGGAAGCCGGCAAGCGAGGTCCTCGACCTGATCGTCCCCTTCAAGCGCGACGTTTACGGCCGGGTCTTCGATGCGTTCCGCGATTTCACCGCCTGAATCGCATATGGGACCGGCGCCTATGGAATGAGCGGCGCCGACACGCCATAAAAAAAGGCCGGCTGAGAGCCGGCCTTTTTCGATCGATCTGTTCTCGCCGTCAGACGCCGGCGGCGGTCCGGGCTTCGCGAAGCTGCGCGAGGGAATGCTGCGCCTTGGCCTTCGCCTCCGGGGTGGCGGCGTCGGCGACATCCTCTTCCGCGTCGCGGATCTGGCTGTCGAGCTCTGCGCTGTCGAGCTGGTCGACGGGGGTCGCTCGCTCGGCCAGCAGGGTGAAGCCATTCTCGTTGACGTCAGCGAAGCCGCCGAGAACGAAGATCCGCTGTTCCGCGCCGCCTTCGAGGGTCGCTACGACGACACCCGGCTTCAACGTCGTCATGACGGGCGCATGATGCGCCATGACCGTGAAATAGCCTTCGGCGCCGGGCACGTTGACTGCCGTCACTGCTTCCGACAGGAGCAGCTGCTCGGGAGAGACGAGTTCGAACTGGAAGCTGTCAGCCATCTGTCGCTTGCCTGTCTGGCTCCGCACCGACAATGGCGACAGAGCACTTCATGGATTGGGGAAAGCGGACGCTGCCCGCTTTCCTTCAGGTCGGTCGTTCAGGCTTACGCGGCTTCCGCAGCCAGGCGCTGAGCCTTCTCGACGGCCATCTCGATGGAGCCGACCATGTAGAAGGCGGCTTCCGGCAGATGATCGTATTCGCCGGCCACGAGGCCCTTGAACGACTTGATCGTGTCTTCCAGCGGAACCAGCTGGCCCGGCGCGCCGGTGAAGACTTCCGCGACGAAGAAGGGCTGCGACAGGAAACGCTCGATCTTGCGCGCGCGGGCCACCGTCAGCTTGTCCTCTTCGGACAGCTCGTCCATGCCCAGAATGGCGATGATGTCCTGCAGCGACTTGTACTTCTGCAGGATTTCCTGGACGCGGCGGGCCACGTCGTAATGCTCCTCACCGATGATCATCGGCGACAGCATGCGCGAGTTGGAGTCCAGCGGATCCACGGCCGGGTAGATGCCCTTTTCCGAGATGGCGCGGTTGAGAACCGTCGTCGCATCCAGGTGGGCGAAGGACGTTGCCGGAGCCGGATCGGTCAGATCGTCGGCCGGCACGTAAATGGCCTGCACCGAGGTGATCGAACCCTTGTTGGTGGTCGTGATGCGTTCCTGCATCTGGCCCATGTCGGTCGCCAGGGTCGGCTGATAGCCCACGGCCGACGGAATACGACCGAGCAGCGCCGACACCTCGGAACCAGCCTGGGTGAAGCGGAAGATGTTGTCGACGAAGAACAGAACGTCCTGACCCTGGTCGCGGAAATGCTCGGCGATGGTGAGCCCGGTCAGCGCGACGCGGGCGCGGGCACCGGGAGGCTCGTTCATCTGACCGTAGACCAGCGCAGCCTTCGAGCCTTCAGCCGAACCGTTGTTCTCGTGCGGGTCCTTGTTCACGCCGGATTCGATCATCTCGTGGTAGAGATCGTTACCTTCGCGGGTGCGCTCGCCGACGCCGGCGAAGACGGAAGAACCACCGTGCGCCTTGGCGACGTTGTTGATCAGTTCCTGGATCAGAACGGTCTTGCCGACGCCGGCGCCGCCGAACAGGCCGATCTTGCCGCCGCGGGCATAGGGAGCCAGAAGGTCGATGACCTTGATGCCGGTGACCAGGATCTGGCTCTCCGGCGACTGTTCGATATAGGCCGGGGCTTCCTGGTGAATGCCGCGCTTAGATTCGTACTTGATCGGGCCGACTTCGTCGATCGGCTCGCCGATGACGTTCATGATGCGGCCGAGCGTACCGTCACCGACGGGCACCTCGATCGGGCCACCAGTATCCGTGACCGGCTGACCACGAACCAGACCCTCGGTCAGATCCATGGCGATCGTGCGAACGGTGTTCTCGCCGAGATGCTGCGCGACCTCGAGCACCAGGCGGTTGCCATGGTTGTCGCACTCGAGAGCATTCAAAATCGCCGGCAGGCCTTCGTCGAACTCCACGTCGACGACGGCGCCGATGACCTGGGCGACGCGGCCCGTCGAGCCGGTTGTGTTTGTGTTGTCAGCCATCGGTGGCCTCCTCTCAGATACCTAGAGCGCCTCGGCGCCCGAAATGATTTCGACCAGTTCCGTCGTGATCTGCGCCTGACGCTGCCGGTTGTAGGAGACCGACAGACGGTCGATCATGTCCCCGGCGTTGCGCGTGGCGTTGTCCATTGCCGACATCCGCGCACCCTGTTCGGATGCCGCGTTCTCCAGCAATGCATGCAGGACCTGAATCTTGATGTTGCGCGGGATGAGGTCCTCGAGGATCTCGCCCGGCTCAGGCTCGTACTCGTAGATCGTGGAGGCGTTCTCTTCGGCGCCGGTATCGACCGATGCGGGAATCAGGCGCTGACGCGTCGGGATCTGCGTCACGACGTTCTGGAACGCGGAGTAGAACACCGAGCAGACGTCGAACTCGCCGTTTTCGTAGAGATCGATGATTGTCTGGCCGATCTCCTCGGCATGCTCGAAGCCGACACGCTTGGCTTCGCGAAGGTCGGTGCGCTCGATGACCTTGGAGGCCAGATCGCGGCGCATCTGGTCCCAGCCCTTCTTGCCGACGACCATGAACTTCACGGTCTTGCCCGCCGCCTCCAGCTCGCGCTGATGCGAGCGGGCCAGCTTGACGATGGACGAGTTGAAACCGCCGCACAGGCCACGATCGGCCGTGCAGACGACGAGCAGATGGACGTCGTCCTTGCCGTTCCCGACCATCAACGGAGGACCATCGCCCTCCATGGCGCCGGAAATGTTGGCGAGGACCGCTGCCATGCGGTCGGCATAGGGCCGCGCGGCCTGCGCTGCCTCTTCCGCCCGGCGCAGCTTGGCCGCCGCGACCATCTGCATGGCCTTGGTGATCTTCTGCGTGGACTTCACCGACGCGATGCGGTTCCGCAGATCCTTCAGGGATGCCATGGCTTGGCGCTATCTCCCGCTGGCTTGGCTTCGCCCCAATGGGCGAAGCTCAGGCAGGTTTTCTGGCTCAGGCGAAGTTCTTGGCGAAGCTGTCGATCGCCGACTTCAGCTTGGCGCGGAGGTCGTCCGAGAGCGCCTTTTCGGTGGCGATCTGGTCGAGAACGGCCTTGTGCTCGCTGCGCAGCGAATTGAGCAGACCCTCTTCGAACTCGCCGACCTGGTCGACCCGGAGCTTGTCGAGGTAGCCCTGGGTGCCGGCGAAGATCACCGCGACCTGCTCTTCGGTCTTCAGCGGCGAGAACTGCGGCTGCTTGAGCAGTTCCGTCAGTCGCGCACCACGGTTCAGAAGACGCTGGATTGCGGCATCGAGATCGGAGCCGAACTGCGCAAAGGCTGCCATCTCGCGGTACTGTGCGAGCTCGCCCTTGATCGAACCGGCAACCTGCTTCATCGCCTTGATCTGCGCCGACGAACCAACGCGCGACACCGAAAGGCCGACGTTCACCGCTGGGCGAACGCCCTGGAAGAACAGCGTGGTCTCTAGGAAGATCTGGCCGTCCGTGATCGAGATCACGTTAGTCGGAATGTAGGCCGACACGTCGCCAGCCTGGGTCTCGATGACCGGCAGCGCGGTGAGGGAACCGGCGCCCAGCTCGTCATTGAGCTTGGCTGCACGCTCCAGCAGGCGCGAATGCAGGTAGAAGACGTCGCCCGGATAGGCTTCGCGGCCCGGCGGGCGGCGCAGCAGCAGGGACATCTGGCGATAGGAAACGGCCTGCTTGGACAGATCGTCATAGGCGATCACGGCGTGCATCGCATTGTCGCGGAAGAACTCGCCGATGGCGCAGCCGGTGAACGGCGCGATGTACTGCATCGGTGCCGGGTCGGATGCGGTGGCGGCGATGACCACCGAATACTCCATCGCACCGCGCTCTTCGAGCGTGCGGACGAACTGCGCGACGGTCGAGCGCTTCTGGCCGACGGCGACGTAGATGCAGTAGAGCTTGTCGGCTTCGCGGTCTTCGTCATGCGCCGGCTTCTGGTTCAGGAAGGTGTCCAGAATGATGGCGGTCTTGCCGGTCTGACGGTCACCGATGACGAGCTCGCGCTGGCCGCGACCGATCGGGATCAGAGCGTCGATGGACTTGAGGCCCGTCGACATCGGCTCGTGCACGGATTTGCGCGGGATGATGCCCGGCGCCTTGACGTCGACGCGGCGGCGCTCGGTGGACTCGATCGGGCCCTTGCCGTCGATCGGGTTGCCGAGACCATCGACCACGCGGCCCAGAAGGCCCTTGCCGACCGGCACTTCCACGATGTTGCCGGTGCGCTTGACGGTGTCGCCTTCCTTGATGGCCCGGTCCGAGCCGAAGATGACGACGCCGACATTGTCGGCTTCAAGGTTCAGGGCCATGCCCTGAATGCCACCCGGGAACTCGACCATCTCGCCAGCCTGGCAGTTGTCGAGCCCATAGACGCGGGCGATACCATCACCGACCGACAGAACCTGTCCGACTTCCGAGACTTCCGCCTCGGAACCGAAGTTCTTGATCTGGTCCTTGAGGATTGCGGAAATTTCCGCGGCGCGGATGTCCATCAGCCGACCTCTTTCAGTGCAAGCTTAAGCGAATTGAGTTTGGTGCGAAGCGAGGTGTCGACCTGGCGCGACCCGATCCGGACGATGAGTCCGCCGAGGATTGCCGGGTCGACGCTTTCGCGCATGGTCACGGTCTTGCCGGCGTAGGAGCCGACAGCCTCGGCGAGCTGACTGCGCTGCTCGTCGGTGAGGGGGTGGGCACTGGTCACCTCCGCGGCGATCTCGCCGCGGTGCTCGGCCGCCATCTTGCGGAAGCCGCGGACCATGCCCGGAAAAGCGAACAGGCGACGGTTGGCCGCCACGACGCGCAGGAAATTGCCGGTGAGCTCGCTCGGCTGGACCGATGCCATGACGGCATCGATCGCCCTGAGCTGCTCGCCCGACGTGAAGGCCGGGCTCTCAACCAGCCGCCGGAAGTCGGCGCTTTCGTCGATCAGTCCCTGAAAAGCGACGAGCTCGGACTCGACGGTTTCGACCGCGCCGTTGTCACGTGCGAGTTCGAAGAGGGACTGGGCGTAGCGGTCTGCGACCCCCGAAACGGGAGAGGATGATTGTGCCACGGACGACCGTTTCTCTTTCGCGTTCCGTTCAAGCTGTTCGTTGCGCCCCGAAGCGAGATCGCCCCAAAATCTTGAAACCGTTAATTGAATACCGGAAGACGCGCGAGCAAGTCACGCCGTCCTTCCGAAGACAGGGGACCCTCTAGCATAGGGTTTTCCCGGCGACAACTTGGCTTCGGTGCGGTTTGGGCCGCAAATTCGCGCATTCCGGCGTCAGTTGGGGATGAAGCCGAAAACCGGCGCCAGCGCTGCCCCGGCCAGTGCCAGCGCGACGAGCAGGAACACCCAGTTGAACAGGGTGGCGCCGCGGTCGGACAGGATCGATACAAAGCGGCCGAAGCCGGTGAACAGCCAGCCGGCGCCCAGCGCCATCTGAACAAAGGGCTGATTGTAGAAGGCCACCGTGACGATCCCGACGCCCAGCCAGAAGCCGGCGATCGTGGCGCGTGATTCTGCCAGTGCTTCCGGATGGGGCTGACGTGTCTCTAGCCGCAGAAATCGCAGCGTGATTCGTGGCGCAAAGAGTGCGACCAGGCCCATGAGGATGGTGATGCAGGCGGCCCCGAAGGGCAGCATGTCGGCGTTGGTCTGCGGCAGGGCGAAGTCCATCGGGGCTCCATTGGCGGGATCGGCTGGTCCGCGGGCTTATAGAGACGCACCCGCCAAGGTGAAAGGGCAGCAAGGAGCCGGTGCCGAGACCCCCGGATGAGGCCAGTTGCGGTCTCAGGCGAAGAGGCCGTTCAGCCGTTTCCACGTCGGTGCGACGACATAGCCGATCACGGGAATCAAGGCCCCGCCGGTCACCAGTCCGACGATGCCTGCACCGGTGGCGGAGACGATCCAGTGGACGGCACCGGTAAGGACCGGAACCGCGTGGGCGGCGACTTCCGCCAGATGTTCGATCGTGTGGCCGATCCACGGTGCGCCATAGCCTTCGAGCCCATGCACGATGATGCCACCGCCGACCCAGATCATTGCGGCGGTTCCGACGACCGTCAGGGCCTTGAGGAAGAACGGCATGCCGACCACGAGGCCACGGCCGATGCCGCGCAGCAGGCTGCCGAAGATCGATTCCGACTGGTTGCCTGCCAGCGCGACGCCGACGTCGTCGGCCTTCACGATGATCGCGACGCTGCCATAGACGACGGCGGTGATCCCGATGCCGACGAGTGCCAGAACGGCAACTTGAGTCCAGAAGCCGCCGACCTCGAGGCCGGACAGGGTGATCGCCATGATTTCGGCGGAGAGAATGAAGTCGGTCTTGATGGCACTGGCGACCTTGCGGTCCTCCAGCGTCTTCGCGTTCACGGCCTTGCCGATCTCTTCCTCGTGAGCGTGGGCCTTGTGCGGGAACAGGGCCTCATAGACCTTCTCCGCCCCCTCATAGGACAGATAGAGGCCGCCAAGCATGAGCAGCGGGGTGATCGCCCAAGGGGCGAAGTAGCTGAGTGCCAGGGCGATCGGCAGCAGGAAGATCAGCTTGTTCTTCAGCGAACCGACGGCGATCTTGCCGACGATCGGCAGTTCGCGCTCTGCAGCGAAACCGGTGACGTAGCGCGGCGTAACCGCCGCGTCGTCGATGACGACGCCGGCGGCCTTGGTGCCGGCCTTAGCCGCCTGACCCGCCACGTCATCCAGCGAGGCTGCAGCCACCTTGGCCAGACCCGCAAGGTCATCGAGCAGCGCAATCAGTCCAATACTCACGTCATCCGCCTCATAGCCGAATCAATATCCAAGCGCGTGAAGCCGATCGGCCGTGGCGCGAAGCCGCAAAGCTGGCGCGCTCCATGGAAAGTTCCAGTGGTGGCGTTCAGGTCGGCGGCGCCCGTTAGCTCCGGCACTCGCCGACGATCTCAACCTGTTCCTTCTTGTCACCCCAGTACACGGTCATGCTTCCCTCGAATTCGGGGGTCTCGTTGGCCCGGTCGCGGACGACGCTGATGACGAGGTTGACGTTGATCCGCGGTTCGCCGGCCGAGCGCCAGACGGTGACCACCGCTCCGTCCTTGGTCGCTGCGGTCCGGCCCTTTTCGAGTTCACGCACGAGACCGTTGGCCATGACATAGCCGCGTTCGAGACCGGCCTGGCTGCCATCCACCATGGTGAGGAACACGAAAGGCGCCGGCGCACCCTCCAGCGTGTCTTCCCCATGACGGTTCGGGTCGGTGAAGGTGCAGCGGCTAGTCAGCGGAAACCAGTGCATCAGTCCGAGGGCCAAGACGCGCGGCGTCTCGATGGCATTCAGCGACGGCGTCTGTCCGGGCTTCGGCGGAGCAAAGGGCGATGTCTCGAGGCGAACGGCGTTTTCGGAAGATGCGTCCTGCGCCAGTGCGGGCACGTAAGCCGACAGACCGATCGCGCATGCCATCGCTGCCGCCATGATCCTCTTCGTGCCACCATCCCGCATGCGCATCGCTCTCTCCCTCATGCCCGCTCGTCCTTCCACTTGTCCTATAGAAAGCTTTGCGGGTCCACGTCGACCTGCATCTGTACCGATCCCCGCGGCCGGGGAGCGGCAGCGATCAGCGCCCGCAGGAACCCCTGGATATGCGCCTTGCGCGGCGCGTGGACGAGGAGCCGGAACCGGTGACGGCCGCGCAACACGGCCAAGGGCGCTTCCGCCGGTCCCAGAACCTCGATCGCGGCATCCTGAGGCGCGGCGCGGCGCAGTTCCCGGCCGTATTCTTCCGCTTCCCTGCGACTGTTCGCCGACACGATGATGCTGGCGAGCCGTCCGAAGGGGGGAAGGCTTGTGCGTTCACGCTCGTTGACCTCACGCTCGTAGAACCGCTTCGCGTCGCCCGAAGCGATTGCCTGCATCACCGGGTGTTCGGGCTGCCAGGTCTGGATCATGCCGCGGCTGGCGCGCCCGCCGCTGCGCCCGGCCCGGCCCGTTACCTGGTGGAGAAGCTGGAAGGTGCGCTCGGCGGCGCGCGGGTCGCCATTGGCGAGGCCCAGATCGGCGTCGATCGCGCCCACGAGCGTCATCATCGGGAAATGGTGACCCTTGGCGACGAGCTGCGTGCCGATGACGATGTCGGCCTCGCCATCGGCGATGGCGTCGAGTTCGCGGCGAAGGCGCCGGGCACCGCCGGGCAGGTCCGAGGACAGGAGGATCGTCCGGGCGTCCGGGAAATCGGTGAGCATCTCCTCGGCGATGCGCTCCACCCCCGGTCCGCAGGCAACCAGATGGTCGAGAGTGCCGCATTCCGGACAGGCCTCGGGCCGGGGCACTGCGAAACCGCAATGGTGGCACTGCAATTGACCGCGCAGGCGATGGTCGACGAGCCAGGTCGAACAGTCGGGGCACTGGAACCGATGGCCGCAGACCCGGCACAGCGTCAGCGGCGCATAACCGCGGCGATTCAGGAACAGCAGCGCCTGCTCGCCCTTGGCGACGGTTTCCGCGATCGCGGTGGCGAGCACCGGGGAGACGAAGCGGCCCCTGGCCGGTGGTGCGCTGCGCATGTCGATCAGCGAAAGGTCCGGCATCGCGGCCTCGGCGAAGCGCCCGGTGAGGCGAACATGACCGTAGCGGCCGGACGCCGCGTTGACGCGCGTCTCCACCGACGGTGTCGCGGAGGCGAGAATGATCGGAAAGGCGCCGATCGAGGCGCGAACCACCGCCATGTCGCGGGCGTGGTAGAAGGTCCGGTCTTCCTGCTTGTAGGCCGGGTCGTGCTCCTCATCGACGATGATGAGGCCGAGATCGTTGAATGGCAGGAACAATGCCGAGCGTGCGCCGGCGACGATGCGGACCCGGCCCTCGGCGATCTGGCGCCAGACCTTCTCACGCTGGCGCGGCGGGACGTCGGAATGCCACTCCGCCGGCGGAGCCCCGAAGCGGGCATGGAACCGGTCGATGAAGCTCTGGGTCAGGGCGATCTCCGGAAGCAGGATCAGCACCTGGCGGCCCTTTTCCAAGGCCGCGGCGACAGCCTCGAAATAGACCTCGGTCTTGCCCGAACCGGTAACGCCCTCCAGCAGCGTCGCGGTGAAGCCATCGACGGCGACCGTGGCCGCCAGCGCATCGGCGGCCGCTCTCTGGTCCTCGTTCAGGTTCGCACGGCCATAGGTCGTGTCGGGTTCTGCGACGGCGGGCGGCGGCGGCAGGCGGACGCGTTCGAACACGCCCTGCTTGATCAGTCCGTCCACCACCGACGCGGTGACCCCCGCGGCATGAGCCAGGCCAAGCCGTGCCCAGGTCGGGGCTTCGGCGGCCGTCGCCAGCACCCGCTCGCGCGCCTCGGTCAGGCGGCTTGGTGGCGTGTCGGTCAGAGCGATGCCGTCGATCCATGGCTCGGGATCGAAGGCCGCAGGTGCGCGCAGGGCCATGCGGGCTACTAGGCCGGGCGGCGACAGGGTATAATCCGCGACCCAGTCGATGAACCGGCGCATTGTGTTGTCGAGGGGAGGGCAGTCGAACACCTTGGTGATCGACCGCAGCTTGCGCGGATCGACATCGTCGGTCACCCCGTCCCAGACGACGCCCGCGACCTGCCTCGGGCCGAGAGGGACCTGGACGATCGACCCGGGCTGGACGGACATGCCGTCCGGCACCGCATAGGAGTACGGACGATTGCCGGGCAGCGGGACAAGAACCGGCACGGTGGTCGTCGCAAAGAGCTGGCCGGTCTGATTCAAATGACTGCGTCCGGTCGTAGGAACTTGGGTGGGCGGGGCTGCGAGGTTTCGAATCGCTGCGGCCACGGGCCAGTCTATGCAGGTGGGAGGCCCCTCGAAAGGAAAGCCGCGCTCGCAGGGCGGCGCCATGTCTCAACTGGCGGCGGATACGGTGATCCGCAAGTCCGCCCGGCATGTTCTCGGCCGACCGCCGGCCCCTATATGAAGAGAAGAAACCGGTCGCATGTAGCGCGAACCGGGGCCGGGCTGTTATGCATCCCGCGAATGATCACCGAGCCGAATGAGGGCGCCATGAAATTCTTTGTCGATACTGCCGATCTTTCCGAGATCAAGGACCTGTCCGAGACGGGTCTGATCGACGGAGTGACCACCAATCCGTCGCTGATCATGAAGGCCGACCGGCCGATGAAGGATATCATCGCCGAGATCTGCGAGATCGTCGAGGGTCCGGTATCCGCCGAGGTCACCGCGGTCGAGACCGACGAAATGATCCGCGAGGGCAAGCTCCTTGCCGGCATCGCGGAGAATGTCTGCATCAAGCTGCCGCTGACGCTTGCCGGCCTCAAGGCGTGCAAGGAGCTGACGGACGAGGGTTTCCAGACCAATGTCACGCTGTGCTTCTCGGCGGTGCAAGCGCTGCTCGCCGCCAAGGCCGGTGCCACCTACATCTCGCCCTTCATCGGTCGGCTCGACGACATCAATATCGACGGCATGGGGCTGATCGCCGACATCCGGCGGATCTACGACAATTACGGCTTCGAGACGGAGATCCTCGCAGCCTCGATCCGGACGTCGAACCATGTTCGTGAAGCCGCACTGCTGGGCGCCGACGTGGCGACCGTCCCGCCGGCGACCCTGAAGGGCCTCGTGAAGCATCCGCTGACCGATAAGGGTCTCGACGCCTTCCTGGCCGACTGGAAGAAGACCGGCCAGACGATCGCCTGATCCGAACACACAGACCTTCGATATGAGAAAGGGGCGGTGTCGCAAGACACCGCCCCTTCTTGTTTCACGCTCACTTCCAACGGCGCTTACGCCTGGAAATGGCTCTCCATGAAGTAGATGCCCTTGTCGAGGCCGCGGCCGATCGCGGTGAGCAGGTCCTCGGTCAGCGGATCGCCGGCTTCCGAGGCTTCCTCGATGCCCTCCGCGACGGCCGCGCTCCACTTGGAGTAGCTCTCGGTCAGCCGCTTGAGGTGATCCTCGGACTTCACGAGATCGAGCGGATAGGGGTCGAGAAGCGAGTTCTCGGAGGCCGCCTGCACGGTGCCGTGGGCCTGGCCGCCGATCGCGGTCAGTCGCTCGGCGATGGTGTCGACATATTCCTCGGTCTCTTCGTGCAGATCGTCGAACAGCTCGTGGACGGCGATGAAGTTCATGCCCTTCACGTTCCAGTGGGCCTGCTTGGTCTGGTAGGTGATGTCGACGGCGGTCGCGAGGTGCGTCTGCAGGAGTTCGACCATCGATCCGCGGATGTTCTCCGAGATCGGGTTCATGGTCTTGTGCATCTTCGTCTTGGTGGTCTTGGCCATGGTGGCTCCTTGCGCTCAGGTCCCGCTGCCGCTCGCTGCGATGGGGGACGAAATGTGTTGTTCGCTTCGATAATCGCTCCTGCCGATAACGGTTCCATCTGCGACCAACCGCCAGGGCGATTTCGTCCGTTCATCCAAGCGTTCGGCGGGCGCTCGCCCTTCCCAAAATCCGTTCGATGCCCAACTGCCGCGACGATGCGGGGCTTGCCCTGACGGCAACGACCCGAACGGATTCAACGGAGTATCGAAATGAAGACCATGCTCATCACTGGCGCCTCGACCGGGATCGGTGCCGCGACGGCGCGACGTGCTGTCGCGGCCGGCTATCGGGTCGCCCTTGCGGCCCGCTCCAAGGACAAGCTCGACGGTCTCGTCACCGAACTCGGCGAGGACAAGGCGATGGCAGTTGCCTGCGACGTCAGCGATTACGCCGCGCAGCAGGCGATGACTGCGGCGGTGCTCGAGCGCTTCGGCAGCATCGACGTGGTGTTCGCGAATGCCGGGGTCGGGTCGAATTCGTCCGGCACGGCCAAGGGGGATGTCGAGGACTGGCACCGGATGGTGACCACCAATGTGCTCGGCGTCATGTATACGGTGAAGGCGACCCATGATGCCGTCGTCGCGGCGAAGGGGCATTACGTCCTGACCGGATCGATCGCCGGCCGCAAGGTGCTGGCCGGGTCGATCTACGGCGCGACCAAATGGGCGATTACCGGTTACGGCCAGAACCTGCGCGAGGAACTGCGCGACGACGGGGTGAAGGTGACGCTGATCGAGCCGGGCATGGTCGACACGCCCTTCTTCGACCAGCGCAAACCCGACGCCATGCAGGCCGACGACGTCGCCGGTGCGGTCCTCTACGCGATCTCGCAGCCGGAGAACGTGCTGACGGGCGAGATCTGGATCGAGCCGATGAAGCGCTGAGCAGCGCCGGCGCGGCGGACCGCTACTGGTCCGCCGATGCCGCGGTCGTCAGCTTGTCCAGCGCGCCCTGCATCGCCTTAATCGACGGATGGTCGGGTGCGAAGCCGTAGCGTTCGGCGAGTTCGGCCGGATCGACATAGCCGAGCATGGTGACGCCGTCCTCGTCCCAGACCAGCACCTTCTGGGGCAGGTCGATGGCGACGCGGCGGTTCTCGGCGATCAGCGGCGTGCCGAGCTTCGGATTGCCGAAGATGACCAGTGTCGTTGCCGGGATCCCGGTGTCGATGGTCGCGGCATTGGCCTGGTGATCGACGGTCGCCATCACCTTTGCACCGGCCTTGTCCACCGCCGCGGTCAGGGCGGAGACGGTGTCCGCCACCGACCTGGCACTCTGCTTCGTCACCCAGTCATCCGCCGCCCTGGCCGGCATGCTCATGACAAGCAGCGCCGCGGTGACGGTGGCGATTGCGCCGATGTGAGATCGCATATGGCTTGTCCTCTAGACAGGTAACGGGGGCTCGGTGCTGGGCTGAGGATCAGCCCATGGCGTCCTTGATGCCCTGATAGGCCTTGTCGCCCCAGACGTCCCGGACCCGGGCGTCGCGACCGCAGCTGAAGCGGTAGTATTTATATTTCAGCGCATTCTTCTTGTAGTAATCCTGGTGGTACCCCTCGGCCGGCCAGAAGGTCGGGGCCGAGTTGATGGGGGTCACCACTTTCGGCAGATCCTTGGCGATGGCGGCCTTGGAGGCCTTGGCCTTCTGCACCTGGCTCTGATCGGTCGCGAAGATCGCCGTCGTATAGGCGTGGCCGCGGTCGCAGAACTGGCCGCCGGCGTCGGTCGGATCGACGGAATGCCAGAACACGTTGAGCAGCTGGTCATAGCTGACGCGCTTCGGATCGTAGGTGATCTTCACCGCTTCCACGTGGCCGGGGTGGTTCTGGTAGGTGGGGTTCTGGTTCTGCCCGCCGATATAGCCGGAGGTGGTGTCGAGGACGCCGGCGACGTGGTCAAAGTCGCTCTCGACGCACCAGAAGCAGCCGCCGGCGAAGATCGCGGTCTCGGTGCTCTGGGCGGCGACGCCGCTCGGCATCAGGCTGGCGCCTGCCGCGAGGGCTGCGGCGGCGAGGCCCGCCAATGCGAATCCGGTTCGTCCTGCCATGGTCTCGTTCCCTTGCTGGTCTGGGGCCGCCGCCCGTGTCGGCACCATTGGTGCGCGATCGGAGGCTGCGGGCTCAACACAAGCTTCGGTGAGGCGGGGCGAATTGTTTCAGGTGGAACGACAAAAAACCTGCGGGCGGCGTCGATGCGGCGGAGATCTCCCCGCCGCATCGGGGTCGCTGGACGGAAGGGTCAGCCGCCGTCGGCGGTGAAGCCGGCGGCCTCGATGCCGGCGGTGGCGGCGGCCTCGTCATTGTCGGAGGTGTCGCCGGTGATGCCGCCGGCGCCGAGGATGACATTGCCTTCGCCGCGGATCAGGACGCCGCCCGGCACGGGCACCAGCACGCCCTTGGCCAAGGCGTTCATCGACTGGATGAAATAGGGCTGCTGCTCGGCCCGCTGCCAGATCGCCCGCGAGCCCATGCCCATGGCGATGGCGCCGTTGGCCTTGCCGGTGGCGATGTCGGGGCGCATGCGGGCCGAGCCGTCGGCGCGCTCCAGCGCGATCAGCGCGCCGCCGGCGTCGAGAACGGCGACGGTCAGCGGCTTGAAGCCCTTGGCGGCGCCCATCTTCATGGCCTCGGCGATGATGATGCGGGCCTTGTCGAGTGTCAGCATGGTGTTTCCCTCCAAATGGATTGCGCCCGGCAGATAGCACAGGCGGGGAGGGAGTCACCTATTGGCGGAGGACACGCCGCACGGGGCCGGGTGGTGGGTGAAGCGCACGCCGGCCTGGCCGGGACGGCTCCAGATCAGCTCGACCTCGTGGGTGGTCCCCTCGGCGAGATCCTGCAGGAGGAAGATGCGCGGCAGATCGACATCGACGATGAATTGCAGCTTGGCGCCGCTGTCGGAGCGGTCGACCATGGCGCAATCGGCGATGATGGCGTTGCGCATGGAAAGGACGCGCTGGGGCCGCAGCCGCGTGCGCACCCGGCGCGCGCTGCGCTTGTCGCGACCCTGAAAGCCGGTCGCCTTGCCCCATCTGGCCAGCAAACTGCCCATTGCTCTCACCGCGTCTGTTCCTTGCAAGAGTATCGCCGAGATTCGTTAACCGGGCACAACCCGGCCGGTAGAATCCGGCGGAAAACCGCGTCCTGTGGTCGCAGCCGGCCGGCCGCTCGCCGGTGCCTGTTCCGGTTCAGGCGAAGCGGCGGGCGGCGTCGATGGCAAGGCCGAGGCCGACCGAGCCGAAGGCGTCGGACTGGGCGATGCGGGCGGCAGGAAAGCGGGCGGTGGCGGCGGCGCGGACGGCCGGCACCTGGGCACCGCCGCCGGTCAGGATCACCGTCTCGATCGCCTGCGGCCCGACACCGGCCGTCGTCAGCGCGTCGTCGATGGCCCCGCCGATGCGGCCGACGAGCTCGGCGGACGCGGCCTCGAACTCGGCGCGGGTGGCGGGCGCCTCCAGAAGCAAGCCGAGCTCCTGCAGCCGGATGGTGGTCGCGTCGGTCTCGCTGAGGGCGATCTTGGCGGTCTCGACGGCGCCGGCGAGGCGATGGCCCGAGCGGTGAACCAGAAGGTGCTCGAAGCGGGCGAGCTTCTCCGGCTCGGCGGCCTCGCGGGCGAGACCGCGAATGTCGCGCAGGATCCTGGCGGTGTAGAGCGTGTTGACCCGGTGCCAGGTGGCCATGTCGTTGAAGTACCAGACCGGCATGCGCCGCTTGCCGTCGGCGGTGTGGCTGCCCATGCCGAGACCCGGCATGACCCGGGCGAGCGACAGCACCCGGTCGAAATCGGTGCCGCCGACATGAACGCCGGTCGAGGCGAGGATGTCGTCCAGCCGGTCGCCGGCGGCGGATTTCGCGCGCTCGGGCGACAGGCGCACCACGGAAAAGTCCGAGGTGCCGCCGCCGATGTCGACCACCAGGGCGAGCTGCTCGGCCTCGATCTGGCTTTCGTAATAGAGCGCGGCGGCGACGGGCTCGAACTGGAACTCGATGTGGCGGAACCCCTCGGCGCGGGCGGCGGCGGCGAGCTGGTCCTCGGCGGTCTGGTCGGCGCTCGCATCGTCGTCGATGAAATGCACCGGCCGGCCGAGCACGACGCGGTCGGTGGCGACGGCGTCCGGCCCGCCCTCGCCGCGGGCGGCCTCGGCCTCCAGCTTTCCGCGCAGATGTTTCAGGAAGCGGCCGATCAGTGCCTCGAAGCTCATGCGCTGGCGGCCGATCGGGGTGGTCTCGGCCATCAGCGAGGTGCCGAGGATCGACTTCAGCGCCCGCATGAAGCGGCCCTCGGCGCCGTCGACATATTCGAAGATGGCGGCGCGGCCAAAGTATGTGCCGCCATCCTCGAGGCTGAAGAACAGCGCTGAGGGGATGGTCGGGCTGTCCGCCTCGACCGGCACCAGCGCCGGCGCGCCGCCGGGCGCCGCGAGGGCCAGGGTGGAATTGGTGGTGCCGAAATCGAGGCCGGGAAAGCGGGGCATTCGTGAAACTCGCGGAAGGAATCGGCCGCGCGCCCGGAAGGGGACGGGGCGCAGGCAAACAGTCGGGGCAGGGCGGGACGGCGAATCGGAAGCCGCGGTGTCTAGCCGATGCAGCGGCCGAGATGAAGGCGCACGGACGCATTTCCGCGCCCGATCCGGGCCGGAGCCTGACAGGCCCGTCTCCCGCCGCGGCGGCCGGGGGCCGTTTCGGCGGGATCGTCTGGCCGCCCGGGTCTCCGCCATGGGGCGGGCGGGCGACGGCGCGCCGGAGGCGAACCCTCCGATGTCTTGGTCTTACGGTCCGCCTCCGGCGTGCCGCGCGGTGGGTGCCGGAAACGCGGGCGGGGTCTCGTCACCCGTCCGCCGCCGAACCATTCCCCCGCCGCCGCCGGCTTATGCCGGGGCGAAGGGTTCCGGGAAGCTGCCGGCAGGAGCACGACCTCCCGCCCGGCAACGTGCCGCCTTCCCCGCAGAACGGAAGGCCGGCTCGGCCGTCACCGGCCCGGTTCCGCCGCTCCGGAAGCGACATGAACCGGCACCGCCCGCCAGGATTGCTCCCTTGGCCCCCGAACGATCCCGGTGATCATTCGCGCCCGTTTCGCGGGCCGGCGGTGAAAGGATGATGCGGGAGGTGGGGGAGGGCGGGGAGAAGTTTTTTGGGGGGGCCTCGTGGTTCGACAGGCTCACCATGAGGGGGGGCAGAGGTAGCGCTGGGACCGGAGGTGCTTGGAACATGGAACAAGACGTTAGGTCGGAACACAACCGCTTCGCGTCTCGCTCAGTGCATTGGGGATGACCGAAGATTCGCGGTTTCGAGGCGCAACATTCATCAGCCGACGGCAGCGCACAACTCCATTTCAGCCATTGGCGACCGGCTCGGTCCATGTCAGCATTAGGGATCGAATGCGGATTGCGGAAGCTTGCAACTCTGACTTTATCTGAAGTTAAAGGTGTGCGTCCAGCAGATTAGGCTCGGTAGAGACTGCCACATTGCTCCCGAAATTACCCGAAAAACCGAAGTACATATTGTAGTTATCTGCCAGAGGTTTGAGAGCTAGTGGACCAAAACGAAAAAGACGAAGAACTGCAGTGGCGCATTGAGGTGCTGCGAACGAAACTCGCGGAGGGCAAGATCGTCGTTGCCGATGAGATGGCCGAAGATCTTAAACAAAGTCTACTGGCGGTGCGGACAGGCGCCGACGGGAAGATCGATCTGGCTACTGTCGACGGCAGGCTGCGTTCGATGGCACTCATCACGGCGGCGATGGAGAATCGCGAGCGTTCTAAAGATGCGTTGTCTTTGGAGCATATTACGAAATCATATTTCGAATTCATCGAAATAAATCTCGGATTCTTAGTGAAGGCGGCAAAGGATATGGGCGCCGATGCTCACGAATTCGGCAATATGATCTCCCGTCACCCACTAAACGTCGACGAATACAGCCCGCAGATACCGAAGTTCCTGGAGGCGCTAGAGGAGTTCTGGGGAGCGGCCGCAGAGCCATCCCACTACCACATACAGGATCTGCAATCGACAAAGGCAATCTACGGCGGAGACCTATTCCCTTCGTACGCGCGGAACATTGCGAGCAGCACCGGCCTCTACATCGACACCATCGTCCTGTCGGATCCATTCTGGCACTCGAGGTACGTCTTCAAGCAGTCACCCCCCGATGTTCAGCTCTACTATCTCGCGAAGCATGCGATTAATGTTATGGGCTACCGTGATCTAGCGACAGCAGATCTCGACGCGCCGATCGTGGTCGTGACGCCGTTTCGATCATCCGTCGACGAAGCCGAAGTGAAATTTCTCCGCGACGTCTCCGAGCGTGATGGTATCTCTCATGCCCAGAAGCTGTTCGGTCGCAAATTCTCCAGTATTGATGAGCTCTCCGAATTCTGCAACACCTTGGATAGTCCCGAGAAAGCAGCGAAAAATATCGCTGATAAGAGCCGCGTGCTATTTGATACGGATTGGACGGGGAGCATAGAGGAGCAGATTTCCCGCTCTCTCACGATCGATGATTATCTTTTACCTGAGGGATCGGGCCCGGGCCATGTTTTGGCCGCCCAATGCCTTGGTCGCATGATGCAGGCGACGGACTTGCTGCTCAAAAGTCGATATCTGGGCGGAACGCCGTTGATCGATGCGCCGACGTCTTGGCAGTACTTCAATTGGAAGCTCGAATATAACTCGTCGATTGCGCCAGACAATAGTAATCTACATATGGTGAAGGGCCTGCAGCGCGTCGCTGAGACGGACATGGAATGGCTCGGGAATATTCCGCCCGCTGCCCTGATTGAGATGCGACAGCAGGGTGCATTCCACGAGATCCGCGATGTACTCTCAGCGGGTGTCAGCGAGATCGCGACGACGAAACCCGAAGCGTTCTTCAGGTCGAGCGACAAGATCGTCGAAAATATCCAAGATGCCTTTGAGCAGCATCAGGCGAAAATTAAGGAGTTGCGGAACAAGGGCCTCAAGTTCGCGGGCTATGATCTCGGAACTTGGATTTCCGTCGGTGCCGTTGAAATGGCGGCAATTGCCACTGGAACGCCGTTCTTCGGGGCCGCGGCGTTCGCTGCGAACCAAATTCTGGATGTCCCGAAGTTGAAGGAGATCCCAGAACGCTTCGTGGATATCAAGAACGCACATCGGGAACTCAAGAAGTCGCCGATGGGCCTCTTGTTTGCACATAAAGGGTGATGTGGTTGGCTTGGGAATATTAAATATGTTCGTTTGTAGCCGGTGTTGGCCATGGCCGCCTTTTAGATCATGCCGCGGGCAGCAACTCGATTGCCAAGCCATCTTCCTCTTACCCAACACGGCCGCTACTTCGCGCTCGAGACCCGATTCATTCGGTGGTTCTGCTACTAAATCCCGTAACTCATCCCCCAACGAAGACGATCAGCACGACGAGCGCGGTGATCCAGACGAACAGTCCGAACCAGCCCGCCATGTTGGACTCGACCAGTATGCTGCCATCGGTTTCGCGTCGGAAGCCGAACCAGTTGAAGCCACCCTCGCTGCTGCGGAGCGTCTGGACCCTGAGCTTGCCGAAACTCAGGGCGGGCAGGAGGTATCGAGCGGTGGTGTAGCCGACGACGTCGCCGATCATGTCGAACACGGTTGGGTATCCTCATCGCTGGCCGGCAGGCTGGTGCGTTGTCGCCATGGTTCGACAGGCTCACCATGAGGGTGCAGGGGGCGGCGGATCGTTGCGTCAGTCAAGCGTGGCGGGTGGCTGTCGGCGGAGGTCCGGGCCGGTGCGGGTGGCGGCGAGGGTGGGGAGGCAGTGGTAGCGCCGGGCGATCAGCGCTTCCTTCTTGGCGCGGGTCCAGCCCTTGATCTGCTGCTCGCGGGCGATGGCGTCGAGCATGCGATCGTAGGTTTCGGTGAAGACCAGGACGACGGGGCGGCGTTTGCGCGTGTAGCCGTCGTAGAGGCCCTCATTGTGCTCCCACAGCCGGGCTTCGACCGGCTGCTTCGTGAGGCCGGTGTAGTAGGAGCCGTCGGCGCAGCGCAGGATGTAGACCGTGGCTTCGAGCGGCATGGGCTGGTCCGGGTCTGGTGGCGGGCTGCGCTTGGGGAGAGCTTCGACGGGCTCATCCTTCGGCAGGCTTATCCTTCGACAGGCTCATCCTTCGACAGGCTCAGGATGAGGGATATGGCGGGGCGAGGCAATCGGGGTTGGACGTTGGTGCGTCACCCTCGTGGTTCGACAGGCTCACCATGAGGGTGAAGGGGATGGCGTGCCGACTCCAGTGGCCTGCGCAGTTCGCGTCTGGACGATAGACGTCGAGAGGCGGGGAAGGCCGAGGGCGCTGCCAGCGTGCCTGGGGCTTGGGGGCCTGGGGCCCGGGAGCCCGGGAGCCCGGGAGCCCGGGAGCCGGACGTAACCGAACGCCGCCACTTCGTTGCAATGGGCGGCGTGAGCCTGCTGAGGTCTACTTGCGCTGCCAAGTGTGCTGCTGCGGACCGCACTGCGGCCGACCGCATTGCTAGAAGGTCGCCGGCGTCGACTTGCGTGCAATTGCGCCAAGCAGTTGCGGTCGTGGGATCGTTCCGGGTGCGGCAGCACCTGGAATCCAGGCGCGGCGGTTCAGAAACCCCTCATGGTGAGCCTGTCGAACCACGAGGGGTGCCCGGCGCCTCAGCTATCCATCTTCAGCGCGGCGATGAAGGCTTCCTGGGGGATGTCGACCTTGCCGAACTGGCGCATGCGCTTCTTGCCCTCTTTCTGCTTGTCGAGGAGCTTGCGCTTTCTGGAGGCATCGCCGCCGTAGCATTTGGCGGTGACGTCCTTGCGCAGGGCCGAGATGGTCTCGCGGGCGATCACCTTGCCGCCGATCGCCGCCTGGATCGGGATCTTGAAGAGGTGGTTGGGGATCAGCTCCTTCAGCTTCTCGCACATGCCGCGGCCGCGGCGCTCGGCCTGGCTGCGGTGGACGAGCATGGAGAGCGCGTCGACCGGCTCGCCATTGACCATGATCGACATCTTGACGAGGTCGCCCTCGCGGTAGTCGGCCATGTGGTAGTCGAAGGAGGCGTAGCCCTTGGAGATGGATTTCAGCCGGTCGTAGAAGTCGAAGACCACCTCGTTGAGCGGCAGCTCGTAGGAGACCATGGCGCGCTTGCCGACATAGGAAAGGTCGGTCTGGTTGCCGCGCCGCTCCTGGCACAGCTGCAGGATGTTGCCGAGATAGTCGTCGGGCGTGAGGATCGTGGCCTTGATCCAGGGCTCGTGGATCTCGGCAACCTTCATCACGTCCGGCATGTCGGCCGGATTGTGCAGCTGGATGGTCGAGCCGTCGGTGAGCTTGATGTCGTAGACGACCGAGGGCGCGGTGGCGATGAGGTCGAGGTCGAACTCGCGCGACAGGCGCTCCTGGACGATCTCCAGATGCAGCAGGCCGAGGAAGCCGCAGCGGAAGCCGAAGCCCAGCGCGGCCGAGGATTCCATCTCGTAGGAGAAGCTGGCGTCGTTGAGCCGCAGCTTGCCCATGGCGGCGCGCAGCTCGTCGAAATCGGAGGCGTCGACCGGGAACAGGCCGCAGAAGACGACGGGCTGGGCCGGCTTGAAGCCCGGCAGCATGGAGGTCGTCTGGCGCTTGTCGTCGGTGATGGTGTCGCCGACGCGGGTGTCGGCGACTTCCTTGATGGAGGCGGTGATGAAGCCGAGCTCGCCGGGGCCGAGCGCCTCGACCTGGACCATGGCCGGGGTGAAGACGCCGACCCGGTCGACCGGGTAGCGGGCGTCGGTGCCCATCATGCGGATAGTCTGGCCCTTCTTCAGCTCGCCGTCGATGATGCGCACGAGGACGATGACGCCGAGATAGGCGTCGTACCAGCTGTCGACCAGCATCGCCTTGAGCGGCGCCTTGCGGTCGCCCTCGGTGGGGGCGGGCAGGCGGTGGACGATGGCTTCCAGCACGTCCTCGATGCCGAGGCCGGACTTCGCCGAGATCATCACCGCGTCGGAGGCGTCGAGGCCGATGACCTCCTCGATCTGCTCCTTGACCTTGTCGGGCTCGGCGGCCGGCAGGTCGATCTTGTTGAGGACCGGGACGATCTCGAGATTGGCGTCGAGGGCGAGATAGACATTGGCCAGCGTCTGGGCCTCGACGCCCTGCGCCGCGTCGACCACCAAGAGCGCGCCCTCGCAGGCGGCCAGCGAGCGCGACACCTCGTAGGCGAAGTCGACATGGCCGGGCGTGTCGATGAGGTTGAGGACGTAGGTCTCGCCGTTCTTCGCCGTGTAGTGCAGGCGGACGGTCTGGGCCTTGATGGTGATGCCGCGCTCGCGCTCGATATCCATCGAGTCGAGGACCTGGGCCTTCATGTCGCGCAGTTCCAGCCCGCCGGTGGACTGGATCAGCCGGTCGGCAAGGGTCGATTTCCCGTGGTCGATATGGGCGACGATCGAGAAATTGCGGATGTGGTCGAGGGGCGTATTCGCGGGCATGGTGCTCATGTCGCGCGATATAGAGATTTGTAACGGTTCTTGGAAGCGCCGTTTCGCATGGACGGCCAGCGCGCGGGCAGATGTGGCCGCGAAGGCGCGGCGGCGGACACCGAAAGTGCCGCCGCCGCCAAGCTCAGAATGGGGCGTTCAGCCTAGTCGCAGATGGTGACCGGGCCGACATCCACGCAGCCCCTGCGGCGATCCCGCCGCCGCCGCCGCCGCCTGCGCCGCTCGCGCCGCCGCCGCCTGCGCAGGTCCCGCCGGCGTTCGCGCCGGTTCCGCCGCCGCCGACGCCGCCGCCGACGCCTGCGCCGCCGATCGTCGCGGCGCTGGGCGACCTCGTAACTGCCATCGTCCTCCCCGTCGGGCAGGTCCGAATCCGGATCGGGCTCCGCCGCGTCGGCCGGGGCCGTCAGAATGACCGTCGGGGCGACGAGCGCCAGACCGCCGGCCACGCCGAGACCGATCAGGAACCGGCGGCGTGACGGCTCGACGGTGTCCTCATCGGGTGGCCCGGCATCACGCCGTCCGGCTCCGTATTTCCAAAACATCCATTGCATGCTGTCCTCCAAGTCGACGCCGCATGGCGCCGCGCTGCCGGCTTCGAGCATGACCGGTGCGGCAATCCGGTCGGCCAGGCAGCCCTGCCAGAAGGAAAACATAGATGTATGAGAGATATGGTCCAGTCAAAAATGTCATATTCTGACGGATATGCTCGCGGCGGTGGCATTTTATTCCGCAGAGGAATGTTGGTGATTGCTGCAATGTTGTGTGGCGGAGCGACGATTCTGGGCCGTCGCACCGGCAATTTCGGCGTTCCGCACCGTGCGGGCGGCGGCTGATGGCGCAGGAGATCGAGCGCAAGTTCCTGGTGGCGCATGACGGCTGGCGGGGGCTCGCCACGGGCTCGGCGCAGCTCGAGCAATTCTACCTGTTCAGCCGGGAGGGCGCGTCGGTGCGGGTGCGGATCAGCGACGGCCGGGCGGCGCGGCTGACGATCAAGACCGGCGGCGCCGGCCTTTCCCGCGGCGAGTTCGAATACGACATTCCGCTCGCCGATGCGCAGGATCTCAGGGCCAGCCGGGTCGGCAAGCTGGTGGAGAAGACCCGCCATATCGTGCCGCTGGCGGGTGGCTGGCAGGTGGAGGTGGACGTCTTCACCGGGGCGCTGGACGGGCTGGTGACGGCGGAGATCGAGCTGAAGACGATGGACGATGCGCCGCCGCTGCCGGATTTTCTCGGCCGCGAGGTGACGGGCAATCCGCGCTATCTCAATGCGCAGCTGGCGCTGAACGGACTTCCGCCGGCCGAGGCATGAGACGGCGCCGGCTTGGCAGGCGGCGACCCGGCGCCATCTTGGCAAAGGCGCTGCCGGCGAGGTCGGTGCGCCGCAAATCCCAGTCGAAGGTGCAGATGCCATGGCCTACAAGCTCGACCCCGCCGCGCCGCTCGATGCCGAGTTCCGGCGCATCGCCGGCGAGCAGCTGCGCCGGGCGGAGCGGGTGCTGGTAGCGGCGGACGGCGAGCCGAGTGCCGCCGTGCACGAGGCCCGCAAGCGGCTGAAGAAGCTGCGCGGGCTGACGCGGCTGGTCCGCGATGCGCGGCCGGCCTTCCATGCGAAGGAGAATGCCCGCTACCGCGACCTGGCGCGAAGCCTGTCGGGGGCACGCGACAGCGGCGCGCTGGTGGAGGCGCTCGACCGGCTCGCGGAGCATTACGGGGCGGAGGTGGCGCCGGCCGTCTTCGAGCATGTGCGCAGCGAGCTGATGGCGCGGCGCGAGGCGGCGACGACGCGCGATCTCGGCTCGGCGATTGACGTGGCGGCGCGCAGCCTCGGGGCGGCCCGCCACAAGCTCGACGGCTTCGTCATCGCCCCCAAGGACAGGGCGGGCAACGCGGCGACGATCATCGCCGAGGGTTTTGCCCGCACCCATGACCGTGCGCGGTCGGCGCTGGCGACGGCGCGCAAGGAGGGCGATGACGAGGCCCTTCACGAGCTTCGCAAGCGGGTCAAATATCACTGGATGCATCTGCGGCTGATCGCACCGCTGTGGCCGGACGCGATCGCGCCGCAGACCAAAGCCGCCAAGGCGATCGCCGACGGGCTCGGGCTCGACCATGATTATTCCGTGATGCGCCAGGAGATCGCGGCGACGCCGGAGGCCTTCGGCACGCCGCGCGAACTGGCCGTCCTCGCGGCGCTGATCGAACGCCGGCAGGCGGAATTGCGCGCCGCTGCGCTCGATACGGCGCGGCGGCTCCTCGCCGATGATCCGGACGGCGTGAAGACGCGGGTGAAGCGGCTGTACCGGGCCGGGCCAGTTCGAGAGGCGAGCGATCCCGGCGCGCCGGTCGCCTCGCCGCTGGAGGTCCTGCGTCAGGCGGAGTGATCGCAGCAAGGGGCAGGAGGCCGACGGACGTCATTGCGCGGTAGGGGCCGGGCGCCATGCGGCGCCCGGTGTCGGCGGTTTGGCGGCGCGGCTCGATGGACAATGCCCGATCAGGCGATCCGTGCCCGACGCAAAAAGGGCCGCCGGATCAACCGGCGGCCCTTCGTTCATGCGGGAGCGTCGAGGCTTACTGCTGGCCGACGGTGATCCGCGTCTCGTCTTCGAGCTCGGGATACTGATCGTCGTCGAACTCGCTCAGCGCGTCGATCTGGCTCTCGGTGACGTTCGGCGCGATCATGCCGCGGTCGGTGGCCATCAGCGAGGACAGCGGGATCGCCACTTCCTTCTCGCCGAGGCCGAGGAAGCCGCCCGAGCCGATGACGGCGAAGAGACGATTGTCGACCTTCACGATCTCCTGGATGTCGCCGAGGACTTCGCCATTGGCGCCGATGATGTCGTAATCGGTGACTTCCTCGACGGTCATCTCACGCTCGCTCGAAGAGCCCGGATTGATCGCCATGGTCTCGTTGTCGGTCGCCGAGCGCTCGCCTGCCGTCTCCTCGGAGGTCACGCGCTCCTGGCGGTCCTGGCTGGCGGCGTTGCCCTGCTGCTGGCGATCCGCGGCGGTGTCTTCCGAGCCGTCCATCGGCGAACCATCGGCGTTCTGATAGATGATCTTCGGCTCGCCCTTCTCCTGGTTGACGGAGACCTTGGCGTCCTCGCTCTGATAGCGGATCTGCGGGCGCTGGTCGGACTGGCGGACCTGAACATTGGCGTTGGCCTGGTCGACCGTGACATTGGCCTGCTCGTCGCCATCGTCCGAGGTCTCGACCGCGGCATTGCCGGAATCATCGACGGAGACCCGCGGCTCGCCCTGGCTGACCGAGACTTCCGGCTGCGCCATCTCGACATCGACATTCGGGTCGGGCATGCGGACGGTGATGGTCGGCTGCGGAATGTCGACGCTGATCGTCGGCGCCGGCTGGTTCACCGTGATGGTCGGCTGCGGCTGCGAAACCGAGACGTTGGGATCGGCCTGGTTGACCTGGACGTCGGGCTCCGGAACGTCGACCTTCACCGCGGGGGCATCCGGCTGGACAACAACGTCAGCGGTGGAATTTGCGTTCTCGCTGTTGTTGTCCTGAGCGAAAGCGGTGCCGGTCAGTGCCGAGCCTGCAAGAAGAGTGATGACGAAAATATTACGCATGTAATATTACCTTTCTATTCGATTGGTAACATAACGAAATCTCCGATTGAGATCCCGCTTGCTGGATGATGGCAAAACGGGGGCAGGGCCAGTCTGTTCCGTTATTCGTTTTTCGGTTTTTGTAGCCGCGACGTGAAAATGGCGTCGCTGACCCGTGGCGACCTGTCCGGGGAGGGCGCGGCCGGAGCGGCCGTCCCGTGCTGCGGGCAGCGCCGCGACCGACCGTCCGACCGGGGCCACGAACCGGCGCCGGACAGGAGGCGGAGCGCGCCGGGCATGATTCCGAGGGGCAGGGTCGCCGATCCTCGGTCGTGTCCTAGCTGGAATGGCCGCGAAACCGAGGCGAAGGGAAAGGCGCGCCATGAGACAGACCGGTCTGACCATTGCAGGTGCCCTGACCTTGGCGCTCGGCGTGATGACGCTGCTGCCGCTTCTGGAAACCAATGCGTGGTGGGTGCGCTACCTCGATTTCGTTCGCCTGTATGTCGGGGGAGCGCTGCTCGTGCTGATCGCCCTCCTCGGCGCCACCAGGGCCTGGCGGTGGCGAACGGGGGCGGCGATCATGGCTATCTGCGGGGTGCTGGCGGCGCTGCATCTCGCCAAGCTGCATGTCTATATGTCGGTCGTGGCGCCCATGGCCGCCGCTTCCCCCACCTGTCCGTCGGGCTCGGGGCTTTCGGTGATGGTAGCGAACGTCAAGAAGGGCAACCGCGACTTCGCGGCCTTCCGCGACGTGGTCACCGACGCCGACCCGGACATCCTGCTGGTCCTGGAAACGGACCAATGGTGGGATACCCAGCTGGCCGCCCTGCAGGATCGCTACCGGACCAGTATCGAGAGCGTGCCGCAGGCCGTCGAATATTATGGCCTGCATCTGTTTTCCAAATATCCGCTGGTCGACCCGGCCGTGGAATTCTGGTTCGAGACCGGCACGCCGAGCGTGACCGCCGATATCACGCTGCCGGCCGGCACGGTCCGCTTCATCGGCATTCATCCGCGGCCGCCGCAATCCTTCGAGCATTCCACCGCCCTGCGCGACGGCACGATGGCGCAGGCGGCCCTTGCGGCGGCCGATTCGACCATGCCGACGATCCTGGCCGGCGATTTCAACGCCGTGCCCTGGGAGCGCACCTTCCGCCGCATGCTGCGGGTGGGCAGGCTGCTCGATCCGCGGGTCGGGCGCGGCTATGTCGCGACTTATGATGCGGAAAGCCCGATCCTCGCCTGGCCGCTCGACCATATCCTGTTCCAGGACGCGATCGGCCTGCTCGGCTTCTCATCGCTGCCCCACGTCGATTCCGACCATTACCCGGTGATGGCCGAATTGTGCCTGGCGCCGGACATGGCCGCCCGGCAGGGCGCCCCCGCCGAAGAGGACGGCGATCGGGAGGAACTGCGCCGGGCGATCGAGGCCGCGCACGACCGCGCGGCGCAGATGTAGGCCGCCAGGCGGGACCGCCATCGCGGAGGGGCGCCGGCGCACGGGACCCGGCAGGTGAGGCACGACGAAAGGAGGCCCCATGCTGGGCTTGCAGGATGCATCGATCTGGCTCGTGGGTGGCGCCTTTCTCGCGGCAGCCGTGGCCATCGGCTTTGCCGGGTTCCGGCTGTCCTATGTGGCCGACACCCTGGCCGACCGGACGGGCATGGGCGAGGTGGTGGCCGGCGCGCTGTTCGTTGGCGCGGCGACGTCGCTACCGGGGGCGATCACCTCGATCTCCACCGCCATGCAGGACGCACCGGGCCTGGCCGTCGGCAACGCGCTGGGCGGGCTGACCGCCCAGACGGCCTTCATCGCCATCGCCGACCTGTTCTATCGCCGGGCCAATCTCGAACATGCCGCCGCCAGCGTGACCGGGCTGGCGCAGGGCGTGCTTCTGGTGGTGCTGCTGACCATTCCGCTGATCGCCTCGGCGGAGCCGCCGGTGACGATCTGGGGCGTGCATCCGGCCTCGGTGGTGATCCTGATCAGCTATGCCTTCGGCCTGAAGCTGCTCTCCGACATCAAGGACGACCCGATGTGGAAGCCGGTCCAGACATCGGAAACGCGGGAATCGCTGTCGGATCCGGAGGAGGGCGAGGATCGCGAATCTGGTCGCTCCCTGTGGGGCCGCTTCGCGCTCTATGCCGGGATCACCGCGGTGGCCGGCTACGTCATCGGCGAGGCGAGCCTTGCCCTCGTCGACATCACCGGCCTGTCGCAATCGGCGGTCGGCACGATTTTCTCGGCGGTCGCCAATTCGCTGCCGGAACTGGTCACGGCGATCGCCGCGGTCCGGATCGGTGCGGTGAGCCTTGCGGTGGGCGACGTGATCGGCGGCAATGCCTTCGAGGTGATGTTCCTGAGCGCCGCCGACTTCTTCTATGACGGCTCGATCTATGCGGCGATGGAGCCGCAGGACCGGACCACGGCGATCATCGCCATGCTGATGACCGGCGTCCTGCTGCTCGGCATGCTGCGGCGCGAGCGCACCGGCCCGGCGGGGATCGGCTTCGAGAGCGTGCTGGTGCTGCTGCTCTATGCCGGCTCGGTGGTGCTGATCTTCCTGTGATCGGCGGCCTGCGCCGCGCGTTCGGACCGGCCGCCGGAGGGCGGCGTCCGGCGGGGTGCCGGAGAGGGCATTTCCTCGGCGGCGCTTAGCCGGCATAAAGCGGCCCAACGACACTGGGAGCCCATGACATGATCGACGCCTTCATCTGCGACTATATCCGTACCCCCTTCGGCCGCTTCGGCGGCGCCCTGTCGGGGGTTCGCGCCGACGATCTGGGGGCGGTGCCGATGAAGGCGCTGATGGAGCGCAATGGCGGCGTCGACTGGGAGGCGGTGGGCGACGTGTTCTATGGCTGCGCCAACCAGGCCGGCGAGGACAACCGCAACGTGGCGCGCATGTCGCTGCTTCTGGCCGGACTGCCGACCAGCCTGCCGGGCGTGACGCTGAACCGGCTCTGCGGCTCGGGCATGGACGCGGTGATCACCGCGGCGCGGGCGATCCGCTCCGGCGAAATGGAGATCGCCATCGCCGGCGGCGTCGAATCCA
>NZ_CAXPJM010000041.1:0-15236 GCF_964217435.1 Aurantimonas sp.
TCGGTCACAGAGGCGAGCGTCACCGTGCGGGGGCCGGCCGTCGGATCGTCCGAGCTGTTGCGATAGGCCAGCGCGTCGACCAGCGTCTGCAACTGCGCCGCCGACAGGGTGCCGCCGCTCAGCGTCAGCGTCGCGGTGCCGCCGGCAACGCTGATCGAAAAGGTCAGGCTATTGGTCGTCGTCGTCCCGGAACTGCCGTTGGCCAGCCCGATCGACGTGCCGTCGACCGAGAGGATTTCAGACCCGCCATCGGTGACGTTTGTCACTGTCAGGGTCAGCCCGGAGAATGTCTGCCCGGCTTCCACCGTCGACGCCGCGACGCCGGAGAACAGATCAATCGGCGATCCCCCTTCGGTGAAGGGCGCCGTCGCCCCCGTTGCCGTCAGGGTCGGCGCGTCGTTGACCGCCGTGACGTTCACGGTGGTGGTCTGGGTGGCGCTGACTTCGCTGCCGTCACTGACGGCGATGGAGATGGTGCGGGCGGAGGTGGACGGATCGTCCGAGGAATTGGCATAGGTGACGGCGCGCAGCGCCGCCTGCCACTGGGCAACCGTCGCCGTCCCGCCGGCCGAGCTGAGCGTCAGCACGCCGGTGCCGGCGGCATAGCTCCCGGTGATATTGCCGGTCGCCCCGCTGCCGGTGAAGGCCAGCACGTCGGCGCCCGCCTGGAAATTCGCCGTGATGGAGACGGTGGCCGAGACAAGCGTGGGGCTGTCGGAATCGCTCACCGTAAGCGCCGCGTCGACGGCCACCGGCGTGCCGGTGGCCTCGCTGAAGGTCTGGCTTCCGCCACCGGGTGTGACCACCGGCGGCGATGCGGTGGTGATCGTGAAGGGCCCGGTCGGGGCCGTCTGGGTGGACGTACTCGTCGTCCAGTTGGTCGGATCGGCAATCGCGGCCAGCAGCGTCGCCCGCGACCCCGTCGTCGGGCCGGTATAGATGGCGTTGGTGTTGTTCCCCGAGCCATTGAGGGCGACCGCGGTCGTTCCCGGCGTCAGATCCGGCGGAAGCTGGGAGTCGCTATCGATGAAGTTGACCGTCGCATCCCAGCCGGCCTGGGTGAACGAGCCGTCTCCGTCGACATGCAGGCCGAACAGTTCGGTCATGCCGGCGCCGTTGGCCGCGTAGGTGCCCTGGAAGGCGATCAACTGATCACCGAGCGAGCCGATCGTGAAGCCGCTGGCATTCTGGGCGCCGATAAAGGCGGTCGATCCGCCACCCGTGGTCGCGAAGGTGTTCGAGGAGGCTTCGGAGATGGTGATGACCGTGCCCGCGGCGAGCGCCGTGCCGGAAGTCCAGGTTATGAGGGCGCCTGCACCGTTGCCATACTGGCCGCCATTGACGCCGATATTGGTGAAACTGATCTCCGTCGTGGCATCGACATCGGCCAAAAGCACGAAGGTGAAATCGTCGGTGCCGCTATGGTCCGTGCGGATGATGGCGACGTCGCCGGCGGTCAATGTCGTGGCCATGGTCAACTCCCGTACAAGATCTGCGATTGCGCGACGCGGTCAGACCCGCGTCTGCGAACATCCGTCCGGCCGCAGATCCGGATGCGACGTTCGAGAGGAACCGGCGAATGCGTGTCGCCGGTCCCCGGGTTACCGATCAGTTCCGTGACGGAAAAACGCCCTGCAAAGCCACGCACCAGCGCACGGTGAGATACGGGCTGCGTTTCTCCACCGGAAGCTGGCCGCCTACGGGTTGGACGGTGGTCGTCACGCTGGCCGCGTTCAGCGCGACCTGGGGCGCGCCGGCGACATAGGTTTGCGCCGATGCCAGCGTGTTGCCCTCCGGTGCGGCCTGATTGGCCGCATCCTCGCTGGCATGGAGCGTCGCGACCGCAGTGTGCGTGTGGTTCGGCATCGTCGACAGGTTCAGGGTGAAGGAGGTCTGGCCACCGCGCTCGCCCTGAACGACGGGCGGAAGTCCCGGCCCATTGCCCTCGTGAATCGCCGAGCGCCCACGCAGGTCGGGAAGCGCGAAGGTGGTGCGTCCGTCGCCGCCATAGATCGTGCCGTACAGCGAGAACAGCGCGCTATTGCTCGAAATCGGCAGCAATTGCCCGTTCGCGTCGGCCCAGCCGCGCGGACAGAAGTTGAAGCCGACCGCCATCAACTGGCCCAGCAACGGATCCGCCTGCGCTCGGGCCTGGCCGGTCGCGCCGAACAGGCCCCAACTCACCACGATCGCCATCGCGCACGCTTTCAGGAACACCATCATACTGAAACCTCCCCTCCGGCGATCCCCATGACCACCGGCATGATGTCGTGCTGCGGTAATCGGGCGACAGGAAAGCACGGTCTCCGCGTCGCCTCCTGGCGACCCCGCCTCCACCCATTGTCCGAACAATACTGTCCGGGATCACCATTTCCATGATCAGCCGCAGGTGAACCTTTGCGCTGATCCGGCACGAATTGATACTTTCTTAAGCATGTAACCCCAGTTCCGCTGCGGTGTAAATCGCAGCTGCTGAGTCCTTGCGAGGTTTCTTTGCGTAAGGTTTACCGTCGCCGCGAAATGGCGGGGGTCCCGGCCACCAACAGGAGGCGCCGAGACGCAGGGCCGTGCGACCGCATATGGCCCCGTACCGGACGGCGGACGGCCGCCATTTTCAAACGGGCGGCTGGCACAGGCACCGGAGGCACAAACCGCGGGCGCGGCTGCGGTTCGGGCGAGAGGCACCCCGGCGATCCGGCCTGCGGATCGCCGGGACCGGGTCAGGCGAAGTAGTAATCCGACGCGTCGATGCCGGCGCCATTGGCGAGAGTGAACGTCTCGACCAGGCCATTGTCGCTGATCTGCCAGGTCGTTGCGCTGACCTGGCTGAAGGTCACCGAGCTGGAATAGCCGGCGAAGGCGATCCGGTCTCCGGCCCCGGCGCCATTGCCGTCGAAATCGGCAATGATGTCGCCATTGACCTCGCCGCGCCGGAACACGAAGATGTCGTCCCCGCCGGCCCCGACGAGGTAATCCGCGCCGCCCCGGCCATCCAGAACGTTGACCCCGGCATTGCCGAACAGCTGGTTCGAACCGGCATTGCCGCCACCGTTGAGCTGGGCGTTCCCGGTGAGGATCAGGGTCTCGACATTGTCGGTCAGGGTGAAGTCGGAACTGGCATAGACCACGTCGTCACCGCCGCCGACGGCCTCGTCGACATGATCATTGGACCGGTCGACCACATAGGTATCGTTGCCGCTGCCGCCCTGCATGGCATCGACACCGGTGCTGCCATCGAGGATGTCGGCTCCGCCGCCGCCGCTGAGCACGTCGTCGCCGCTGCCGCCATTCAGGCGGTTGTTGCCGTCATTGCCGAAGATGTAATTGTTGCCGCCATTGCCGTCGCCGCTCAGATCGGAATTGCCGGTGAGGATGAGATTGTCGACGCCGGCTCCCATGACGAAGGAGACGCCGGCATAGACTGTGTCGTTGCCGGAACCGGTCGATTCATCGACCACGTCTCCGACGTTGTCGACGGAATAGATGTCGTCGCCCGCATCGCCGCGCATGTAGTCCGCGCCGGCATTGCCGATCAGGATGTCGTTGCCGCCATTGCCGTAGATCGCGTCGTCGCCGCCGCGCCCGTCGAGAATGTTGTCGGCATCGTTGCCGTAGATCGCATTGCCGGTGTTGTTGCCATAGCCGTTGATGGCGCCGCTGCCGGCCAGATAGAGCTGTTCCGGCCCCACCCCCAGCGCGAAGCTGGCATAGGCGTAGACGGTATCGAGGCCGGACCCCGTGGATTCGTCGACGATGTCGCTGACATTGTCGACGACATAGGTGTCGTTCCCGCCATCGCCGCGCATGTAATCGACCCCGGCATTGCCGATGAGGATATCGTCGCCGTCATTGCCGTAGAGGACGTCGTCGCCGCCCCGCCCGTCGAGGCGGTTGGCCGCATCATTGCCGCTTAGGACATTGTTCTCGTTGTTGCCGTAGCCGTCGATCGCCGCTGAGCCGGCGATCGTCAGATATTCGAGCCCGGCCGACAGGGCGAAATTGGCATAGGTGTAGACGGTGTCGATCCCGTCGCCGTTGCTTTCGTCGACGGTGTCGCTGACATGGTCGACAACGTAGATGTCGTTGCCCGTCCCGCCCTGCATGGCGTCGACGCCCTCGCCGCCGAGAAGGACGTCGTTGCCGGCGCCCCCGACGAGGACATCGTTGCCGATGCCGCCGCTGAGCTGGTTGGAACCGGAATTGCCGAACAGATAGTTGGCGCCGCCATTGCCGTCGCCGGACAGGTTCGCCGTACCGGTCAGGACGAGGCTGTCGACACCGGCGCCCAGAACATAGGAAATGCTGGCATAGACCGTGTCGTTGCCCGATCCGGTGGATTCGTCGACCACGTCGCCGACATCGTCGACGGAATAGATGTCGTCGCCGGCATCGCCGCGCATGTAGTCGGCCCCGGCATTGCCGATCAGCACATCGTTGCCGCCATTGCCGTAGATCGCGTCGTTGCCGCCGCGGCCATCGAGGATGTTGTCCGCATCGTTGCCGGAGATCGCATTGCCGGCATTGTTGCCGTAGCCGCTGATCGCGCCGTTGCCGGCGAGATACAGGGTCTCCAGCCCTTCGCCCAGCGCGAAGCTGGCATAGGCGTAGACGGAGTCGGAGCCCGAGCCGAACTGTTCCGACACGATGTCGGAGACGTGGTCGACCACATAGGTGTCGTCGCCATTGCCGCCGAACATCCGGTCGGCACCCGAGCCGCCATCGAGAACGTCGCCGTCCTCGCCGCCTTCCAGATAGTCCGAGGCCACGCCGCCGTAGAGCCGGTCGCTGCCGTTGCCGCCGAGAAGCACGTCCTCGTCGCTGATGTATTCCCCGGCGACGGAGACCTGCAGTTCGTAGGTGGCGCCAACGGGAATCGCGCCGGCGGAATAATGCTCGACGGCAATGAAATAGACGCCGGGAGCAGCGAAGCTGTAGGTCAGGAAGGAGTCGCGACTGGAGGTCGACCCGCCCCCGCCCAAACTCGTCGACGCATCATCGTTGTTGGCGAGCGAATTTCCGCTTGCGTCCAGAATCCGCAGGCGGGAGTCGAAGCTCTCCGGACCACCGCTCGCCGAAAAGCCACCGTCGATATCAAGGGTGATGGTGGCCCCGACATTCGCGATGGTCAGCACGTAATAGTCGATATTGCCGTCGCCGGTGCCGGAGATGCTGACATGCGGCGTGAGTTCGGAATCGGCGATGTCTGGATCGGCGCCGTAGCTGAACAGATGGCCGATGCCGGCCGCGCTCGCCATCGAGTTGTTGCCGGCGCCCTGGGTCTTCAGCAGCGTGCCGCTGCCGAGGCTGATGCCGCTGGGGCGGCCGGCGGATCCGACGCCCGCATCGCCGATCAGGATGTCATCGCCTTCGCCGCCGATGATCAGGTCGTTGCCGAGGCCGCCATCCACGGAATTGGCTGCACCGTCGCCGCTGAGAATGTCGCGAAAGCCGGTTCCCAGGAGGTTTTCGATGCCGGTCATCGAGTCGCCCTCGGCATCGCCCTGCGCGGTCCTGACGCCGGACAGGTCGACCACGACGCCGGCCGCTGCGCCCTGATAGCTGGCCACGTCGATGCCGTCGCCGCCGTCGAGGCTGTCGGCGCCCTCGCCGCCCTCGAGGAAGTCGTCGTCGGCGCCGCCAACGAGATTGTCCTGACCGTTGCCGCCGAGGAGAATATCAAGGCCATCGCCGCCGTTCAGCGTATCGTTGCCGGAACCGCCATCGAGGCTGTCGTCACCGCCGAGACCGTTCAGCGTGTCATTGCCCGGCCCGCCATAGATGCTGTCAATCAGGCCGTCATTGCCGTTCAGCGTGTCGTTGCCGTCGGTTCCCGTCTGGGTGGTCGTTCCGAGGACGGTCGACACGGCGAGACGGACGGCATCGGCGAGATCGCTGCTGTTGGAGGACAGGGTCACCACGGTCCCGCGGCCGAGTTGCCCGACGAGCGTATCGTAGCTGGAGCGCACGCCGCTGGTGACGACGAAGATCGGGATGGCGTTGTTGGCTTCGAGGATCGCCCGCACGTTTGCCGCCGTCTGATAATCCGGCGACGAGTTTTCCGCATAGCGCTCGTCGGTGGCGACCATGATGATGCGCTGGTTGCCGGCGCGCAGCGACAGGCCCTCGCTCTGCGCCGCCCTGGCAAGCGCCCCGAGCTGCGCCTCGGATTCGTCACCGGCCGCCGAGAAGCCCTGTACCGTGGAGATGATCTGGTTCTTGTCGGTGGTTGCGGCCACATCCGCCCGGTAGGCGCCGCCGTTGAGCAGCGAGGCGAGCGCGAAGCGGACGTCGGTGATCTGGGTTTCGACCCGCGAGAGGATCGGGGAGATCGCCGATTTGATGTTCGGCAGGTCGTTGGAGAAGGACGCGGAGAGATCCTGGAGGAGGACGAAATCGATGGAACGTCCGGCGCTGAGCGCGACGATCTGGTCCTGGAACTTGGCCTGCTCGATATCGATCAGCGTGTCGGTGCCATCCACGCCACTCCCCCGGACATGGGCGATGGTGAAGCTGCCGTCGGCATTCTGGGTGATGTCGTAGTTCTCGCGGCGCTCGGCATAGATCGCGGTATCGGTGTCGGCGCCGCCCTCGAGGCGGTCGTTGCCGCCGTGGCCGGTGAGATTGTCGTTGCCGCCATTGCCGACCAGCCGGTTGTTCGCCTGGTTGCCGACGAGCACGTCGTTGCCGGAGCCGCCGATCGCGTTCTCGATCAGCGAACCGAGATTCAGATTGCCGTTGGCGTCCCGGTGCAGCAGCGCATTGGCGACATTGCCGCGGGCCAGGTTGGTGGCGCGGCTGCCGCCGTCGAGATCGGCCAGTTGCGCGGTGTCGAAGGTCGACCATTCACCGGGCCGCAGATCGATCTTGAGATTGGTGGTGTAGTTGCTCAGATCGTAGGTATCGTTGCCGTGGCCGTCCCAGATCGTCCGGAAGATGCGGTTGCCGCCCGGCGTCCCCTGCCCGACACCATTGATCGACATCTCGCCGGTGGTGGTGCTGAAAGTGTAGACGGAATCGCCGCTCCACACATTGCCGGTGGCCGAGAAATCCGCCCCGTACATGTGTTGCAGCGCCGCGATGTCGTACATCATGTAGGACTGGGCGTTGCCCCACTGCTCGTTCTCGCTTGCGTCGATCGCATCGCCGATGTGGTCGCGATAGGTCATCACCGAGAATTCGTTGGAATCCCGGTTGGCCGGCAGTCCGCCGAACGGGTTGTTCGTCCCGTCATGGCCATGGCGCAGGCCGAGCGCATGACCGATCTCGTGCATGAAGCCTTCGTTATAGGCGTAGCTGCCGAGGGTCGGCGTGTCGTAGGAGCCGCCATTGCGGTACCAGGTATCGCCGGCGCGCTCGGTGTTGGCGGGAAAATAGCCCCGGGCGGTGTTGGTATTGTTCGTCGTCATGGCGAACCGCATGGTCGCCTCGGTGGTCGCCGACTCCGTCACCTCCTGGAAATTCAGGTTGGTGAAGCTGCTGATTTCCCCAAGGAGCTGGCGCGTCGCAGCCATCTGCAGCGCATTCAGCGCCTCGAAACCGGCGTCGGGTTCCTCGGCCGAGCTGTAGGTCGTCGCATAGAAACTGGCGCTGGTGGGGAAGCTGTAGGTCAGCGTGGTGACATTCCAGCGGGTGTCGTGGAGGACACCGTCCCAGATTTCACCGGAGCGCGTTACCGACGTGACCGACATGATCTAATCCTCCATACCCACTGCTTGCCGCGCTCAATCGAAGGCGGCCATGATCCGTTCGCGTGTTGCGTCCTGCCGGTCGCGCGCAAGCGATCCGATCCGCGCGAAAGCTGCATCGTTCTCCGGCGGCACCGCTGCGCCGGCAGTTGGCGCCAACCGCGCAGCGCCGGCGGACAGCGGAATCAGCACGGTGACCTCGCCGCCCTCGGTCGCGGCAAGCCAGAAATCCGGCTCACTGCCGCGCACCAGACAACGGGCCGCAAACCCCGACGGCTCGCCATCGACGCGCCGCAGCGTGCAGTCCGCCGGAGTGGTGGAGGATGCGTAGAGCGCCGTCAGCGCCTGCCCTGCCCGATCCCTCAGCATGTCGAGAGACATCACGCCTGCACCGGCCATCGACATGGCTCCGCCGAGGATCGCAAACGATAGAAGGCTGCCGGAAAGGAAGGCGACGACGGCTTTCGTAAGCGACGACGAAGCTGCGCCGGCGTCATGGTCAATATGCGCAGATACGGAGAACATGAGCCGCAGCGACGAGACTATGTCGACAGTCATCGCATCTCTTGCCGAATTGCACTGAACACCATCATACCACCGCTGCGTGCCATTCATTATTCCACGATGATATGCCCGAAAGAAAGAATCAACCTTCCTTTGCGGAATCTTTCACCTGTCCTTTCCGGGGCTCGGCCAAAAGGACAGGACGGCGGATTTGAATTGGCGCCGTGCCGGCGGTCTGGCGGGGGGGCATCCCGGGAGCCCGCAATTCTTCGGTCTTGTTCGACATGCCCTCCGCAACTGCGGATCGCGCTGCGGACGCGTCATCAGGGCAACCGGCAGACGTGCAGCCCCGCGAACGGCAAGGCGCCGAACCGCAGTCTGGGAGATGTCGGCGGAGGGAGGCGGAAGGCTGGCGGAAGGGCAGCGCGGGGCCGAGCGCGCGTTCGACGCGGGCGCTCAACCGGCTGCGGCCGGGAACAGCCGAGACTGCCGGCATGTCGACGGCGCATGCGGGCGATGCGAGCACCCCGCGCCACCGGCTTGGGCGGCGCGGGGGTATGGTGGTGTCAGAGGCGCGCGGCGGCCTCTCTGGCGATGGCGCGGAAGCGGTCGGCCATGGCCTCGCGCTCCGGCGACGCCGCATCCTCGGGGAACCACTCGGCGAAGCGGTTGCCCTCGAACGGGCCGATGATCGACTCCAGGAAGACCGTGTCGCCCTGTAGCGGAATGATCGTGTGCCAGGCCGCGGCGCGCAGGCGCGTCATCCGGGCGCCCGGCCAGTTGCCGTCGGACAGGACGATCGCCTCGATCGTCTCGCCGTCGTCGGAACAGCGCATCACCGCGAACTGCCCGGACAGGGCCAGGAAGGACTTGCCGGACTTGTAGTTGATGTGCGGGTGGTCGCAGCTCGTCGGCGGCAGGGCAATCACCATCTCGTGGAAATTGTCCTGGGGACCGGTGTGCAGGATCAGCCGGGCCCGGCCGTTCGGCGCCTCGCGCGCCGCCGCGATGACGGCGGCGATGTCGTCCTGCGAGACCGTCGCGGGATCCGCGGCGGTCTCCAGAACGGACGGCGTGACCTTTCGGAACTCGCCCATGGTCGCGATCAGGCCTTGCCGGCCATCTCGCGGACCCAGCGATTGACCTGCGGGTAGAAGTCGCTGCCGCCGCCGAGCGTCTCGCCGAAGATGCCGGCGAAGATGCCGCGCGCACGCTCCCACTGCTCGTCGGGAACGGTGCGGTAGCGGCCGAGGAAGCGGGCCGAACGCAGGCGCAGCATCTTGAAGAGCCGCGTCGCCTTGACCGCGTCGGTCATCAGGCCGGCCTCGGCGGTCTCGCGCAGGATGTCGATGGCCAGGTCCGGCGCCGAGTTGAAGAAGCAGAAGGCGGAGAGCTTCAGCTTGGCGATGGTCGCCTCGTCGCCCGAGAAGAGCTGGTCGATGGTCTCGGTCTTGCGGACCCAGACGGCGTCGGCCGCGACGAGAATGCCGTAGCGGTCGTTCTCCGGCTCGATCGGGTCCGGCTTGCGGAACAGGCCGAGACGCGGATAGCCGTAGCCGTGATAGTCGAGGTTGAGGAGCACGAAGTCGCGCTCCAGGAGCCAGTCGTGGCTGGTGGAGAACAGCCGCTGGCCGATGAAGCAGGGCTGGAAGTTGCAGCTCAGGCGCACGCCGAGAACGCCCTCGGCGACGAGGCGCTCGCAGCCTTCCATGACGTCCTGCTCGGTGCCCTCGGTGTCGATCTTGATGAAGTCCGGCACGACGCCGAGCTCTTCGAAGACCGCGTCCGAGGTCTCCATGTCGATCTGCAGGACCTTCTCGATCTCGGCCTGGCCCGGCTTCAGATGGCGGAAGCATTCCGAGGTCAGGTCCGGCTTGAGGCAGGACGACAGGCCGCGATGCTTGAGCAGGTAGAAGTCGCGGGGACCGGCTTCCTTGTCGAGCGCCTTCTCCATCACCTCGTACTGGAACAGGTCGGTGTTGGTGTAGACCTGACGCAGGCGCTCGGCCTCCTCCGGATCCGGCTCGAAGGCGATGTAGCGCAGCGGTGCATCATAGCCGTTCCAGCTCGGATGGATGCCGTAGCGGGCGCCAACGTCGGAGACCACGGTAAGATCGTTCAGGGGAGCCATGCAGGTATTCCTTTCAGACTGTCAGATATCGAATGCGGGTGTCGAAGCGACGGATCAGGCGGCGGGCGGGGTCATGTCGCTGCCGTCGACATATTCGGAATCGGGCAGCGCGCGGAAAAAGCGGCCGCCGGCCTCGCGGAAATCGGCGTGGTTGCGGGCGATCGGCGAGGCGTAGCGCCAGGCCAGCACCACCACGTCGCTCGGCGTCTCGTTCATCAGCTGGCTGCCGCTGAGCACCGGGATCGAGCCTTCGGCGGTGCGCACCTCGTTGGTCAGCGGCGTGTCGTCGAAGATCGCGTCGATGGTGTCGCCGAGATCGAAATAATGGATCAGCGCGGCGCAGCCGACCGAGGCGCCGAAGGCGAGCGCCCGCCCGGTTTCGCGACGCGCCGTCTCCAGGCGCTCGCGGATGGTCCGGCCGAGCTGGGCGATCCGGTCGTTGAAATCGTCGAACAGGCGACCGTCGTAGAAGCCGGCGTCGGTCTCGGCCTTGATCAGCTCCGCCACATTGGCGTCGACCTTGCGCGAGCCGCCGACGCGCTGCGCGATGAAGCGGATGGAGCCGCCCTTCGGCGCGATCCGCTCGGCGCTGACCAGCTCGTAGCCGCGGGCGGCGAAGAAGCTCTGGGTCGGCTTGGTGGCGAAATAGGAGATGTGCTCGTGGTAGACGACGTCGAGCAGCGTCTTCTCGATCATGTCGAGGGCGTACTGGGTCTCCACGACGATGATGCCGTCCTCGGCGAGCACGCTGTCGATGCCGGCGAAGAAGCCGTCGAGCTCGTCGATATTGGCGACCGTGTTGTTGGAGATGACAACGTTGGCCTTGCCGTGCTCGGCGGCGATCTTGGCGGCCAGCCCCTTGTCGAAGAATTCGGCCAGCGTCGGAATGCCGGCGTCGGTCGCGGCCTTGGCGATCTTCTCGGCCGGGTCGATGCCCAGCACCTTGGCGCCCTTGGCCTGCACCAGGCGCAGGAGCGAGCCGTCATTGCTGCCGATGTCGATGACGAACTTGTCGGCGCCGATGTCGCCGCGCTCGGCCAGGCCGTCGATCAGTCGGCCGAAATGCTCGCGCAGGCCGAGCGAGATGCCGGTGAAATACTGGAAATTGCGATACTGGAACTCGGGATTGACGATCGTCGCGAGCTGCAGGTGCCCGCAGGCGTCGCACTGCCAGACATCGGCGGGCGCGGTCTCGTGAACGAGGCCGGCGCGGCCGACATTCGGCGAGGCCACCGGCAGCGCCGCGAGCGGAACGACCTTGGCCATGTCGGCGCTGCCGCACAGGCGGCATGTGGTCCGGGTGGTGAAGTAGGAACTATTCATGGCAACCAGTCGACATTCTTCCAGAGGTCTTCGATGAGAACGACGTCGGCCAGGCAATCGCCGCCGTCGTTGGCGAGAGCGGCCCCGCCGCGTGCGGCGTCCGAAAAGGCCCGTGCCTGTGCCTCGAAGGCCCAGACCCGGTCGGACGGGGGAATGAAGAGTTCCTGCTGGCGGCCGGCCTCGTTCACATGAACCGTGGCACAGTCCTGGCGCGCCAGGGGCGACGGCAGGGACAGCGTCAGGCGGGCGCGCTCGAAGGTCACCTCGAGGCGCTGGTCCCAGTGGCCGGTATCGGCCGGGCCGAAGGCGAGCGTGATGCCGAAGCCGTCCGCGTCGAAGGTCGCCACCTGCAAGGAGGTCGGGCGGATGCGCAGCGAACGGGCGCGGATGGCATTGCCGAAAAGAAACCGCAGGAGATTGATGTCGTGGCTGGCGACATTGGACGTGTATTCGTAGTCGGCGCGGCGATCGGCACCGACGAAATCCGGCGCGACGGCGCCCTGGTCGTAGCGGACCGGCCGCGGCGAGCCGCGCCGCACATGCGGCGGGATCGGCATGCCGTAGGTCCGGCAGAAATCCCGCATGGAGACGTCGAGCAGCGCGCCCCAGCGGCCGTCGCCTCGTGCTTCGTGCAGGAGATCGCGGAATTTCAGGACGCCGGCATCGTAGCGCTTCATGTAGCCGACGGCCCAGATGCGGTCGTTGCGGGCGGCGATCCCGGCGAGGTTTCGCGCCTCCTCGGCGGTCATCGCTATGGGCTTTTCGGACAGGACCGCGGGCTTGGCCGCCAGCGCGTCGGCGACGATGCCGGCCTGGGCCAGCCGCGGCATCGACACGACGACGGCATCGATGTCGGGATCGGCCAGCAGGTCTTCGTAGGCGGCGGTGGGGCGCTCGATGCGATAGCGATCTGCAACGGCCGCGCGCAATTCGTCATGCGGCTCGGCCAGGGCCACCACCCGGACGCCCTCGATCGCGGAGAAGGCCGGAAGATGGACGATCTGGGAGAAGAAGCCTCCCCCAATCATGCCAATCTTCAGCTCCTTCATGCTCATGTCGGAATCATTCCCCAGAGGCATTTACGACTGCGAGGCCGACGAAAGCGAGCTCAGGCCGCGGGTGCATCGCAGTTTAGCCGCCACCAGTCAACCGCGCACCCGCCGCCTTCAGGGTGCCGAGCTGCGCTTTGATGCGGGCGCTGTTGCGGCGGAGTAACAGCCGATTGCGCACGGCGTGCATGGCGACAAGACGCAAGGGAAAGGGCCGCACGCGCAAGGTCAGCCAAGCCATGGCGCCCAATCGTCCCGCCTTGGAGAAGCCGATCGTCTTGCGGATACCGGACAGCACCCTGCGATCGAAGTCATTTCCGTCGACCGCCTCGACGAGTTCTGCCGGTTCGCATTGCGCCTGCTTCCAGACCAGTCGCAGCCGCGCCGTGCTGAACTGCCAGCGACGGCGGTAGAGAGCGGGATAGTCCGGGTCCTGCCGGCCGACAACGGACTCCCGCAGCCGCGTTGTCAGAAGGTTGGTCAGGCGGCGATTTTCCTCGGGCCGCAGCATGCTGGTGGCCGACAGCGTGTCGGCGGCCACCTGCCAGCCGCCATAGATCCCGGGGACGAAGCAGAAGCCCTGCGCGAAGGCGAGCTGGCGCACGAGGAAGCCGTCGCAAAAGGCGCCGAGCGCTGGGTCGAAGCCGCCGGTCTTGCGGATCTCGGGGGTGCGATAGACCGTGACGGTGTTGCAGATCCAGTTGTCGCTGCCGCGCACGTGCCGCATCACGTCATCGGGCGAGAAATACCGCGCTTCGCGTGCCGGCGGCATGATCGGCCGCAGCCCGTGCAGACGGTCGCCGGCATCGAAGGTCACGATCTCGCCGCAGGCCAGTGGAGCGGCCGGATGGGACTCCAGTGCGTCGATCATGGTGTCGTAGAGGCCCGCCAGCGCCACGTCGTCGGCACCGAGAAACGAGATGTAGTCGCCGCGCGCCGCTTCCAGACCGGTATTCAGAGCGGCGGGCGCCCCGGCATTCGCCGCGTGGCGGATCAGCCGGATCGCCGGATGCCGAGAGGCGAGCTCGGTGATCAGTTCGACGCTGTGATCCTTCGAGCCGTCATCGACGACGAGGATTTCGGTCTCGGGCCCGCTCTGCGCCAGAACGCTGGCGATGGCGCGGGGCAGGATCGCGGCGTGATTGTAGTTCGGGATGACGACGGTGAGACGCAGGCGCCCCCCGGCCTCGGGGGCAGCACTCATGCGCGGCGCCCTCCCCATGCCGTCCGGCAGCCCCGCCCGATCGCCCGCGTCCGGTCGACCGCATACACGTCGCAGCCTGCCATCATCACGAGATCGACGCGGCGAAGGAGCCGGCGGTCGTGAAATACGGCCGGGCGTCCTCGCGTAGCGCCTCGTCGACGCCGTGCAGGTCGTGCAGGATGAAGGCGGCGCAGTTGAAGCCGTAATTGAAGTAGTGCGAGACCGCGTAGCGCTCGGCATTGGCCGACAGGAAATCGCTGAGCGCCCGGCGCTGGCCGAAGGCCGGATTGGCCTTGTTGCAGTTCCAGTCGTCGAACATCAGCACGGTGCCGTCCTGCAGGACGGAATCGCGATGCAACGCATCGAGGACCTCCTGCGTCGACTGGTAGAGATCGCAGTCGAGATGCACGATGGCCGCCTTGGTGCGCAGCGGCTCGGCCAGGGTCTCGGAGAAGAACCCCTCGCGCACATGGATGCGCTCGCCGCTGATCACCTCGGACAGCCGGCGCTCGATATGCACCGGCAGCCGCTCGCCGAGTTCGGCCTTCAGCGCCTCGGGGAGATCCATCTCGGTGTCCCAGATGCCCCGCGTCACGTCGTAGGAGGCAGCGTCAAGCTCGATCTTCTGACGCGGCAGGCCGGCGAAGGAATCGAACAGGTGCAGGTCGCCGTAGAACTGCAGCGTCCGCATCCGTTCGGCGATCAGTCGCGCGGTCCAGCCGCCCAGGACGCCGAACTCCAGGACGTCGCCGATGACGCCGCCGAAGGTCGCGTAGTCGAGCGCGGTCTGGAACGCGTCGCCGTAGAAGCGGGTGGCGCGATCGACGTCGGGGAAGATCATGCAGCGCTTGGTCATGTCCGGCCCGCCGAGATTGCCGAGCAGGCGCTCCAGCTCGTCGCTCGCCTCGCCCGAGCGCGGGTTCAGCTCCACCGAGCGCACCAGCAGCCGGACGGCGCCTTCCGTATCGCCGGTGTCGCGCACGGTGATCGCATCCGCGAACAGATGCTTGGCGATCCGCTCGAGTTCGGCCTGCGATTCGGGATGCCCGTAGGCCGTCTGGAACTGCGCCACCAGCTCGTCGATCCGCGCCGTATCGGTGAAGAATACATGCGCCGGCTCCGGCTCCGGCTCCGGTGCCGGTGCCTCCGCCTGCTCTTCGTTCACGTCGGAGTTGGCAGCGGACTCTGCCGCCTCCGCCGCGTCCTCGGCCGCACCGTGCGGCTCGGCGGCGGACTCTTCGGGCTTGGGCATGGACGAGGAACTCGACTGGATGGGAACTTGCACGACGACCCGTTCGAAAGAGCTGAGAAGACAATCAGAAATCCTGCCCGCACTAACA
>NZ_CAXPJM010000042.1:0-51224 GCF_964217435.1 Aurantimonas sp.
GCTCCGACCCGAGGACCCATGCCAAGCCGCCCCAACCGCCGCCACGCAACTGAACGCCCCTCCTCCCCCAAAACGACAGCGGCACCGCAGAGGAATGGGTCCTCGGGTCAAGCCCGAGGATGACGGCGTAGGTGTTTGCGCCTCAGATGGAGAGGCCAACGACGGCTCCAGCGCTGGTGGGCGACAGGCTTGCGCCGCCCCGCCCGTTAGCAAGCCCACGGCATCGCCTCATGCGTCGCCCCCGGGCAGGACAACGACATCGACCGCCACCCCAGCATCGGCGTCACCCCTGCCGTCCGCAAAAAATCGCACCCCACATCCCCACCGGCGTCATCCTCGGGCTCCGACCCGAGGACCCATGCCAAGCCATCCAAACCGCCGCCACGCCGCAGACCGCGCCCTTCCGCCCCCGAAACGACAGCGGCACCGCAGAGGAATGGGTCCTCGGGTCAAGCCCGAGGATGACGGCGCTGGTGTTTGCGCCTCAGATGGAGAGGCCAACGGCGGCTCTCGCGCTGGTGAGCGTCAGCGCTTGCGCCGCCCCGCTCGCGAGCTAGCCCACGGCATCACCCCATGCGTCGCCCCCAGCACGAGAGCGCCATCGACCGCCGCCGCAGCATCGCGTCACCCCCGCCGCCCGCAGAAAACGCACTCCACTCCCCACTCGGCGTCATCCTCGGGCTCCGACCCGAGGACCCATGCCAAGCCATCCCAACCGCCGCCACGCCGCAGAACGCGCCCCCTCCCCCGAAGCGACACCGGCGCCGCAGAGGAATGGGTCCTCGGGTCAAGCCCGAGGATGACGGCGTTGATGGAAAGGCGCCGCACAAACCATAACGTCAGCCTTGCACAAGCTTCGAGGCGTAGCCATCTGTGTGTGGTGCAACGCGTCCCTGACTTGTCAGGTCGATGCGCCCAGGGTCTTCTGCTCTTCGTCCGACCACGGATGTACTGGCGAGTCGAAGAGTGAGGCCCGCACATTGTCTCTCGCAGACAACGCGGAGCCGCCGGGCGATGTCCCTGGCGGCTTTTTCGTGTCTGGAGCCCTGATGTGCCGCCCTAGACGGACGGCATCCCCCGCGGCCGGGCGCGGGCCGCGTCGCCGAAAAGCAGCGTGTCCAGCGCCAGCCGGCCACCGCCGAAACACATCAGCGTCAGCGCCATCGCCGCCCAGGGCAGATGGAAATTCGCCCAGCCCTCCGGCACGGTGATCTGGATCACCGCGGTCATCGCCAGGAGCGCGAGCGCGGCAAAGCGCGTACCCAGCCCCACCACCAGCAGGATCGGCAGCACGATCTCGGCGATCCCCGCCAGATGCGCGCTCAGGATCGGCGCCGGATAGGCGTATTCGGCGCCCAGGATGTGAAGCTTGAATTCCTGCGTGAACAGATAGCGCGCGCCGCCCGACAGCTGCAGGAAGCCGTCCCACTTGGTCAGGCCCGATTTGTAGAACGGCACCGCCAGCGCAACCCGCAGGGCGAGCAGCGGCAGGGCCGCCGGAACCGCTCCCAGCGCCGCCTCGGCACGGATCAGTACGTCACGCATTCTCTGTCTCCCTGTCGCGAAAGCCGGTCACGGCGCCCAGATCGATGAGCGCGATCAGCGCATCGCCGAAGGCGAAGGTCTGGTCCGCGTCGACAGCCGCCCCGGCCGCCTCCGCCAGGCTGGCCCCATTGATCAGCGCCGCCACGAAGGGCACGTCGCAGGGCGGCAGGATGGTCGAGCGCAATTCCGCATCCGGCCGCGTCACCAGCACCGCCTCGCCGTCCCAGCGCTCGACCGGACGCACCGGCTGCTGCTGATGGTGCGACCAGATCGTGCCGACGGGGAAAGGTGATCCGACCAGCCGCACGGCCGGATGCAGCGCCAGCGTCGTGGCATCGAGCCGCGACGGGTCGAGCCCGGCAAGGCCCGTCCGGTCCAGCGCCTCGGCTTCCGCCGCGTGATAGGCCTGCGTCAACGCGACCTCGAGCCGGGCGACATCGGCGAGATAGGGCAGTCCCTCCGCCGGCGCGAAACCGGCGACGAAGTCCGCAAATCCATGGCCGTATTCGAGCATCACCGGCGAGGCAGGCTTCTCGGCGGCGACATAGGCGCGCGCCATGATCTGGAAGAAGGCATCGCCGACCAGTTGCCGGACCACCGGAAACGCCTTTTCCAGCGCGCCGACCAGCCCGACATGGACATTGTTGCGATAGACCGCGAAGCGGCGGGCGTCGCGCATGCCGCGATGCGTCGTCAGCCCCACCGGCATCTCTGCCTCCGCCGCGGTCAGGGCGGCGATGAAATCCTGCGCGCCCAGCGTCGGCGCGGTGCCGGCCGCGGCGCTCATGCTGCCGAGCGGACGCGGCGGTCCGCCGGCCGTGCGTCGGCCAGGGCCTCCTCCACCCGCGCGACCTCGTCCATCAGCGCCGCGAAGGGCGGCACGTCATTGTCCCATTCCACCAGCGTCGGCAGCGGGCCGCTCTTTCGCAAAGTGTGGCGGTAGAGCGCGAAGACGTCGGGCAGCACCGGCGCGTTGTGCGCGTCGATCAGCAGCCGCTCGCCGGCCTCGTCCACCGTCTCGTCATAGCCGGCGAGATGGATCTCCCCGACCCGCTCGAGCGGAAACCGGTCGATATAGGCAAACGGGTCGAGGCCGTGATTGACCGCCGACACCATGACGTTGTTGACGTCCAGCAGCAGGCCGCAGCCGGTGCGCTCGGAGATCGCCGTCAGGAAGTCGATCTCGTCGATGCTGGATTCGGCGAACAGGAGATAGGTCGAGGGGTTCTCCAGCAGCATGCGCACGCCGAGCGTCTCCTGCGTCTCGGCCACATGCGCGACCACCCGCTCCAGCGTCGCCGGCGTATAGGGCAGCGGCAGGAGGTCGTTGAAGAACGCGCTCTCATGGGTGGACCAGGCCAGGTGCTCGGAAAAGCTCGCCGGCCGGTAGCGCTCGATCAGCGCTTTCAGCCGCGCCAGATGCGCCCGGTCGAGGGCGCCCTCGCCGCCGATCGACAGGCCGACACCGTGCAGCGACAACGGGTAGCGGGCGGTGATCGCCGTCAGGTAGCGGTGCGGCGGACCGCCGGCGCCCATGTAGTTCTCGGCATGGACCTCGAAAAAGCCGACCGCCGGGTCAGTTTCCAGGATCTCGCCGGCATGTTCGAGCTTCAGGCCCAGCCCGGCGGCAGCGGGCAAGGGCGATGTGTCCGCCATCGATACGGCGGTCTTGCGATGTGACGACATGGATGCAGCCTCCCGGAAGCCAGCGTCGGGGGAAGGCCCGGCTTGCCAGCCGGGCCTTCCGGTCAGGGCCGTGTCAGCTCGGCACGTCGCGGGTCAGCGGCTCGGTCGAGCCCATGCGGTCGCCCGGCACGTCCATGGTTTCGCAGGTTCCGGCCGGCACCGCCTTCCAGGCATTGCCCTGGTAGTCGACGCTGGACGTGCCGGCGCAGGTCGTGCCCGGGCCGGCGGCGCAGTCGTTCTGGCCGGCCAGCGCGACGCCGTAGCACTTCACCGTATCCTTGCTGTCCTGCGCCGAAGCCGGCAGCGCCGAGGCGGTCAGGGCGGCGGCAAGCGAGCCCGCTAGTGCGAGATTGAGAGAGCGACGGTCCATGGAATCCTCCTTCGAGACCTTTGATCGGGCGACACCGTTGCCGGTCCCGCCTCCCTGTCTTCGCCCTCGCTGCCCGGTTCGTTACGCCGTTTCGACCATCACCATCATGTGAACCGCGTCGCGCCCTGCCGGCGGAAAAATTCGCCATGCTGCGAAACATCCAAGGCACTGCGCGCGAAGGACCAGACATGAAGCCTGCCTCGCCCGTCCGGCCCGGACGACTGGAATCCCTCTTGATGGCGGCCAACGCCGGCGACGACGGCGCCTATCGTGATTTCCTGCAGGAGGTCGCGGGCCTTCTGCGCGGCTTTGCCCGCGCCAGGGCGCCGGTGCATGCCGGCGGCTTCGATCCGGAGGATCTGGTCCAGGAGATCTTGATGGCGGTGCATCTGAAACGACATACGTGGCGCGAAGGCGAGCCCGTGAAGCCATGGCTCTTCGCCATCGCCCGCCACAAGGCGATCGACGCCTATCGCCGCGAGGGCCGGCGCATCAATCTCGACATTGCCGACTTCACCGACACGCTGGACGATCCCGCCACCATGCCCAACGCCAAGGCCCACGACATCTCCCGCGCGCTCCTGTCGCTCGCCGGCCGCCAGCGGGAGGTCGTCGCCTCCCTGTCCGTCCATGGCCATTCCATCACCGAGACCGCCAGCCGGCTCGGCGTCACCGAGGGCGCCGTGCGGGTCGCCTTCCATCGGGGCCTCGCCGCGATCGCCGCCAGATTCGGACGGACCTGACGCCATGCAGACCGACACCCTCATCGACACGCTGGTCGCCGACCGCCAGCGCACCGCGCCCGAGACAGGCCCGTCCTGGCTGCTGCTCGCCCTCGTTGCCGCGGCGCTCGCTGGCCTCGTCTTCTTCACCGCCATCGGCGTCCGGCCGGATTTCGCCGGCGCGCTGCAGACCATCCGCTTCGACTTCAAATTCGTCGTCACCGGACTGCTTGCCGTCACCGCCATCGTCACGATGCGGGCCTTCTCGCATCCCGGCGAGCCGCTGCGTCGGCTGTGGTGGCTGGCGCTGCCCGCCGGGGTCATGCTCGCCGCCGTCCTCGCCGAGCTGATCGCCCTGCCGTCGGACACATGGATGGCCTATCTCGTCGGCTCCAACGCGCTGATGTGCCTGACCGCCATCCCCTCCATGGGTGCCCCGGCGCTGATTGTCTTCCTGTGGGCCCTGCGCCGGCAGGCGCCGACCCGGCCGGCCTTGGCCGGCGGGCTTGCCGGCCTCGCAGCGGCCGCCGTCGCCGCGATCTTCTATGCGGCGCAATGCACCGACGATTCGCCGCTCTTCGTCGCCGTCTGGTATCCGCTGGCCGCCTCGGCGCTGGTCGCGGCCGGCGCCCTTCTGGGCTGGCGGCTCCTGCGCTGGTAGCGCCGTCGGGCGTGGCGACACCCACGCCTCGCAGCCTCGGGGCGGCGCCCCTTTACATCGCCCCATCGCTCACGTTGAACACGGCGCATGGGCGCGGGGGTGCAGCCGCGCCGTTCCAGATGAGGCGCCTTCGATGACCGCAATCGCAAACGCCGGATCGTCTTCCGGCACCCGGCTTCCGACCTTCGCCGATGTCGCCGCCGCGCGCGCGCGCATCGCCGGCATCGCCCACCGCACGCCGGTGCTGACCTCGCGCTTTGCCGACGCGCGGACGGGCGCGACGCTCCACTTCAAATGCGAGAACCTGCAGCGCGCCGGCGCCTTCAAGTTCCGCGGCGCCTGCAACGCCATCGCCGCCCTGCCCGAGGACGCGCGCCGGCGCGGCGTCATGGCCTATTCCTCCGGCAACCACGCCCAGGCGATCGCGCTGGCCAGCCGCATCGAGAACGTGCCGGCGACAATCCTGATGCCGGCCGACGCCCCGGCCATGAAGGTCGCGGCCACCCGCGGCTACGGTGCCGACGTCATCACCTACGACCGTTACAGCGAGGACCGCGAGGCGCTGGCCAACACCGTCGCGACGGATCGCGGCCTGACGCTGATCCCGCCCTACGACCATCGCGACATCATCGCCGGTCAGGGCACCGCGGCCGCCGAACTCTTCGCCGAGACCGGGCCGCTCGACATCCTGCTGGTCTGCCTTGGCGGCGGCGGCCTTCTCGCCGGATCGGCGCTGGCCGCAAGCGAACTGTCGCCCGGCTGCCGCGTCATCGGCGTCGAGCCGGAAGCCGGCGATGACGGCCGCCAGTCCTTGGCCAAGGGCGAGGTCGTGCGCATCGCCGTGCCGCGCTCCATCGCCGACGGCGCGCTGACCACCCATCTCGGCGACCTCACCTTTCCGATCATCCGCGACCGGGTGGATTCCATCGTCACCGTGCCCGACGCGGCGCTGGTCGACGCCATGCGCTTCTTCGCCGAGCGCATGAAGATGGTGGTCGAGCCGACCGGCTGCCTGGCCGCCGCCGCCGCCTTTACCGGCGCGGTGCCCTGCGAAGGCCAGCGTGTCGGCATCATCGTCAGCGGCGGCAATGTCGACGTGGCGAGCTACGCCCGCTTCCTCGCGGACTAGGCGCCTCGTCCCGCCGAAACCGGAGCCGCACCTGCCGGCGGCGCCTCACCGCGCCGTCAGCCGCCAGTGCCGCCCGCGTCCGGCCAGCCTTCGCGGCCGATCAGCGGCACGAAGGCGACCATCTCGAGCACGGTCTCGTCGAATTCCGTGGCCGAGCGCCGGGTGATCCGGCGCAGTTCCTGGCCCTGCCGCGTCCGGCCGACCGGGATCACCAGCCGCCCGCCGATCGCCAGTTGCGCGCGCAGCGCCTCGGGAACCGCCGGCGCGGCCGCGGCCACCAGGATCGCGTCGAAGGGAGTGGCGCTCTCCAGCCCTTGCGTGCCATCGCCGATGGTCACCGCCACATCGTAGCCGAGCGCCTGCAGCCGCGCGCGCGCCGCCTCGCCCAGCGCCGCATCGCGCTCGATCGAGACGATGGTCGCCCCCATCTCGGCCGCGACCGCGGCGGCATAGCCCGAGCCGGTGCCGACATCGAGCACCCGGTCCCCCGGCGCGACCGCCGCCGCTTCCAGCATCCGCGCGACGATATAGGGCTGCGAGATCGTCTGCCCGCCGCCGATGGACAGCGGCCCGTCCATATAGGCGGACGACGCCAGCGCCGCCGGCACGAAGGCCTCGCGCGGCACCCGTCCCATGGCGTCGAGCACGCGGCGGTCCGAGATGCCGTGGCGGACGAGCTGATCCTCCACCATCCGGCGGCGCAGTTCCTCGCTCATCGGCTCTCTCCCTGGTTTGCGGTCGCCCTCGCGCAGCGCTCTCGTTACTCTCTGCCCTGCTGCCGCCTGCTTACGACACCGGGCTGAGCACGATCTTGCCGCGCACATGGCCGGTCTCGATCCGCTCATGCGCCGCCGGCAGATCCGCGAACGCCATGGTCGCGATCTCCGGCGGCCGCACCGCGCCCGAGGCGACGAGGTCGAGGATCCGCGTCAGATGCGCCCGGTCGCGCCCGACATGCGGCCGCACGATCCGGATGGTCTCGGGCATCGCCATGTCGGCTGGCCCCGGCGCGATATGCACCAGCAGGCCGCCGGGCTTCAGCACCTTCAGCGAGCGACGATGCACCTCGCCGCCGATCGTGTCGAACACCACGTCGCAATCGGCCACCGCCTCCTCGAAGGACGTGGCAGTGTAGTCGATGACGCTGTCGGCGCCGAGATCGCGCAGATAGTCGTGATTGCGCGCGCTGGCCGTCACGAACACCTCCGCGCCGACATGCCGGGCATATTGCACGGCGAAGCTGCCGACGCCGCCGGCCCCGCCATGGATCAGGATGCGCTGGCCGCGTGCGAGCTGCGCTACGTCCTCCAGCGCCACCAGCGCCGTCAGGCCGGTCAGCGCCAGCGCCGCGGCCTCGACATGCGACAGCGCCTTCGGCTTGCGGGCGACGAGCCCGGCCGAAAGCGCGACCTTGCCGGCGCAGGCGCCCTCGTGGCCGCGGTCGAGCACCCCGAACACCGCATCCCCCACCGCGACATCGGTCACGCCTTCGCCCAGCTTGGCGACCGTGCCGGAAAAATCCCGGCCGAGCGTCAGCGGAAAGCGGATGGCATCCGCCCCCGGCGAGCGGCCGGCCCGCAGCTTGGCATCGGCCGGATTGACGCTCGCCGCCGCGACTGTGACCAATACCTCGCCCGGCCCCGGTGCCGGATCGGGCACCTCGCGCAGCATCAGGCTGTTCGCCGGTCCGAATTCATCGATCTGCCAGGCCTGCATGGCCGCCTCCCCTCCATTGCGCCGATGTGGCGACGTGCCGAAACTGGCGGGCGCGCCACCGTCCCGCAAGCGGCACCGCCTCCTCGGGCTCGCGCCGCGTCGCCCCTTATGGTCCTCCGCTTAGGAGAAAAGAACCGGCGAGACGCTTTCGTCCCGCAACTTTCCCGCCTATCACTTCATCAGGCATCCTGACGGATTGGAAGACCCATGGCGCATCCCGTGACCGCTCGCGAGAACCGGCTGAAGACCCGCGTGGCGGCGGGCGAGAAATCCTTCGGCGTCTGGCTGCAAAGCGCCAATGCGACCACGGCCGAGATCGTCGGGCTCGTCGGCTTCGACTTCGTCATCATCGATCAGGAGCACGGCACCGGCGACATCCAGTCGGCGATCGACATGATGCGCGCACTCAACGGCACGCCGACCACCGCCATCATCCGCGTGCCGGCCGCCGATCCCGCCTATCTGAAGCGCATCGTCGATGCCGGTGCCGAGGCCGTGCTGGTGCCCATGGTCAATTCCGCCGCAGAGGCCAAGAGCGTCGTCGACGCCTGCCTCTACACGCCCTTCGGCCAGCGCGGCAACGCCGCTGCCGTCGTGCGCGGCTCGCGCTACGGTCTGGTGCCGGATTATGTCGCCACCGCCCATGAGCAGCTGATGGTCATCCCCCAGATCGAGACCGTCGAGGCCGTCGCCAATGCCGAGGCGATCGCTTCGGTGCCCGGTGTCGACATGGTGTTCATCGGCCCCGCCGACCTGTCTGGCAGCGCCGGCATGCCCGACCAGACCGGTGCGCCCGAGGTCGAGCGGCTGATCGCGGAGGCAGAAGCCGCCGTGCGCCGCGCCGGCAAGCCGCTGGCCACCGTCCCGCGCCAGGGCCGCAGCTGGCAGCAGCTTCTCGGCGAGGGCTACGCCGCCGTCGCCTCCGGCAGCGACATCGCCTGGCTGCGCGATGCCGCCCTTGCCCAGGCCAGGGAGTGGCACGATTTCGCCGGCTGATCGGCGCTCGGCCGGCTGACCCTGCCGCGCGCAGCCGGGCCGGCTTCCCCAGCCCCCGCCTCCACGGCGGCGACAGGCATCAATCCGCGTCGGCCGTGCCGGCCGCGGTCGGGTCCGGCCCGGGAACATGCAGCCCGGCCAGCAGGCTGACGAGCTCGGCCTGCCGGGACAGGCCGGTCTTCATGAACACCGCCTTCAGCTGCGAGCGGACGGTCTCCGGCGAATTGCCGGAGATCCCGGCCAGCGTCTGGATGGTGCCGCCCCTGGCGATGCCGCGCGCGACGCGGGATTCGGCGGGCGTCAGGTCGAATAGCCCTTCGATGATGTCCGCCGACGGCACCTCGCGGCTCGTCACCGGCGTGATCAGCAGAACCGCCGAGGCCGAGAAGAAGATGTCACGCGCCGCCAGCCGCACCGGCACCAGATGGGCGATCATCGGCGGATGCCCTTCGCGCGCCGCCAGCGGGATCGAGCGCATCGACCTCGCCCGGCCTTCCGACAGGACGTCTGCCAGCAGCGCATCGGCGCCTGGATCGCTGAAGGCGACGCGCTTGCTGCCGTCGCGGATCACGTCGGGGATCAGCGCCTCGAACAGCCGGTTCGCCGCGGCGATGCGGTGCGACAGCGACAGCACCGCCCCCGGCAGGCCGACGAGGCCGAGCATTTCCGTCGCCGCATGCGCCCGCTCCAGCTCCAGCCGCCCGGACAGGACGGCCGCCCGCGCCAGATGCGGCCGCAGCGCGTCGAGCTTGTCCACGGCGGCACGGTCGAACGGGCCGTCGTCATAGCGGCGCTCGAAAGTGTAGAGCAGCTTGTCGCCGGTCGGCACCTTCACGCCCGTCCCGGCACACCAGCCAAAGCCACGGGGCCACAGGAACTCGGTGTAGATCGGCTGGGTCGCGAGTTCGGCCTGCGTCATCACGTCGAATTCGGTGATGAACCCCGGATGGGTGGACGCCAGCCCGTGCGGCGTTCGTGTATCCAGTTCGGGCCGGCCCAGTGCGGCGAAGTCGGCGAGCAGGTCGGACATCATCTTCGAACCGACCCAGCGCATGCCGTCCGGATGCAGGTCGAGCAGCGCGCCGCCGCAGCTTCCCACCTCTTCGGCGACGTCGTGGAGAATGGCCGGCCAGAACTCGCCGACGAAGGCAGCCTCGTAGATCCTGTCGACAAGGTCCGTCTCGCCGCGTGGCATGCTCCGCTCCGTCCGATGGCTCACAAGCCATCAGACGCTACGAATTACATCCTCTGCGTGCAAGCGGGATGCATCGCCTGCATGTCTCGCCTCACGCATGCCCCTCGCGCTCGACGACCCGCAGCACGTAGTCGCCAAGAAAATCCGGCGTCTCCGGATCGTAGCGGACAGTCGCGATATACGGGTACTCGTCGGCGAAGGTCCCGAGGTCACCGCTGGCCGAGAACAGCAGCGTCGGGATCCGCCGGCGCTTGAGCACCGCGAGAACCATCGGCAGATAGCGGCAGCGGGCATCGACACCGACCACGGCCACGTCGTAGTGGCGGCGCAGAAGATAGCCGAGCTTCGCCGGCAGGCTGATGCAATCGGCCAGGATCTCCCGGCCGAGGAGGACGTCCTCGATAAACGCGGCCACCAGCGGGTCGTCGACCAGCACCAGCGCCTCCAGACCGGAAACCCTGCCACCGAAACTGCCGGCCCCGTCCATCATCGCCCGATACCTGCCATCCGGTGCACGCACCGCGTCCCTTCGAGGACGGGAGTGCGCCGACGCTTTCCTGCGGAGCTGCGGCTCGAAACGGTGGCACCCGCGACAGCCTGATGCATGATCGTGCCCTTCGGTGCGCGGGCACTGGCCCGCATTTTGCCCATGGTCCCGCCGACCGCCCGTCTCCGCATCCCCCGTTTGAGGGATACGCCCGGCAAACCGGCCGCATCGGCCCCTCACGCCCCGAGAGAACCGGGCGCGGGCGACGATTCGGCCGGGTTTCGGCACCTCATATACAGAAACCTGCCGTAGCGTCATTTGACAGGCGCATCAGAAGGTGAAAGTTTTTACGCGTGCTGAAAAGAGCCGCACAGGCCGGACCGCCACATGGGGAGCGAAACATGATCGCCACGGCTGCGCCGCCTTGTTTGACCACCGCTCCGTCCCTCCGGACGCCGGGTGCCGCCCTGCCGATCCGCCATTGCATCGACCGCACAGCCCCGACGCCATCCCGCAGCCATGCCTGACACCGCGCCCGGCGGAGGATACGATTTTCCTGCAGGGGCTCCCCGAAGGCATCGCGCGGATCGAGACGATGGGGTATCGCAAGCTCGACGCACGCGGCGCCCCACCGCTCCGCAGTGTCCGCACGGTGGGCGGCGGCGCCGTCAACACGGCCTGGAGGGAGATCCGCCGGGCCATGCTGGGCGTGCCCTTTCTGCCGGCGCGGGCATTGGATGCGGCGGCGGGCACGGCGCGTCTCGCCCTCGGCAGGAACGCCCTCCCATGACCGGTCACGCCATGCAGTTCGACAGACTTCGCGACATCGCCGCGCGCTACGATGCCTTCTTCCTCGACCAGTTCGGCGTCGTCCATGACGGCACCGCGGCCTATCCCGGCGCGCCCGAGGCGGTCGCGGCGCTGGCCGGTCTCGGCAAGCCGGTGCTGTTCGTCACCAATTCCGGCCGGCCGGCGGCCTTCAACGAGGACCGCCTCGCCCGTCTCGGCATCGCGCGCAGCCTCTATCTCGCCTGCGTCACCTCCGGCGACGTCGCCATCGGTCTGTGCGAGGACGGCACCATCCCGCTGCCGCGGGACCGCGAGATCCGCTGCCTGACCCTGTCGAGCCCCGGCGACACCAATCTGTCCGACCGGCTCGGCTGCCGCCCCGTCGAGACGGCCGCGGAGGCCGACCTGGTCGTCATCGCCGGCAGCCAGGCCGACCGCATCGCCATGGCCGATTACGAGGACCGCATGCGCCCCGCCGCCAGCCGCGGCGTGCCCTGCATCTGCACCAATCCCGACCGCGAGATGCTGACGCCGCAAGGCCTCGTGCCGGCCGCCGGGGCGATCGCCGACCTCTACGCGGCGCTCGGCGGCGAAGTGACCTTCGTCGGCAAGCCCTATGGCGAGATCTATGCCGCGGCCCATGCGCTGATCGCCGACATCCCGCCGTCGCGCATTCTCTGCGTCGGCGACAGCATCGACCACGACATGGCCGGCGCGGCGTCCTTCGGGGCAGCCAAGGCATTGGTGCGCACCGGCATCCTCGGCGGAGCCCACGATGAGACGGTCGCCGCCCGGATCGCGGAGGAAGGCGTCACCGTCGACCACCATCTCGCCAGCCTGCAATGGTGAGCCGGCGATAGCCGCGCCCCGCATCGCGGCGAGACGCCGCGTCTCAGCCGGCGATGGCGTCGCGCGATTGCAGGCCGTAGCTGCCGAACCCCTCCAGCACCTCGGCGATCTCGGCATCGCTCAGGATCACCGGACCACCCGGCAGCAGCAGGCTGTGGTGATATTGCCGGGCCAGCGTCTCCAGCTCGACCATCCGCCACATCGCCTTGGCGAGATCGCTGCCGATGGTGATGGCGCCGTGATTGGCGAGCAAACAGCCCGTCCGCCCGTCCAGCGCCGCCAGCGCTTCGCGGGACAGCGCTTCCGTGCCGTAGCGCGCATAGCCCGAGCATTTCACGTCGGTGCCGCCGAACACGGCGACCATGTAGTGGCAGGCGGGGATCGCACGGCGGGTCATCGCCAGCGTCGTGGCGAAGATCGGATGGGCGTGGACGACGGCGCCCGCATCCGGCCGCGCGCGCAGGATGTCGCGGTGAAAGCGCCATTCGGTCGACGGCTTCAGCGGCCCCGACCAGTCCGAGCCATCGCCTTCCAGCGGCACCGAGACGATCATCTCCGGCGTCAGCGCCTCGTAGGGCGTCGCGCTCGGCGTCAGCAGCATCGCATCGCCGTGGCGGGCCGAGATGTTGCCCGACGTGCCCTGATTGATCCCGTTGCGGTTCATCTCCAGGCACAGATCGATGATCCGCTGCCGCACCGCCCGTTCGCTGTCGCGCATTGCCCCCTCCTCTCGATTGTCGTTGCCAGCCGGTACCGGAACCGGGCCCATGCTCCCGCCCCGGCACCGCCCCGCGCTGACCGTCCCTCACCCGGCGGCGTTCTCCGCCAGGATCGCCCGGGCCGTCACCTCGTCGGTCACCAGCCCGTCCAGGAATTCGCTGCGCAGCAGCGCCAGGATCGGCGACACCTTGTCGGCCCCGCCGGCCAGCGCCACGACCCGCGAGGCCCGCAGATGGTCCAGCGTCGGCGACAGCGCCCGGGCGCTGACGGCTTCCGCCACCGGCTGCCCCGCCGCGTTGAAATAATGTCCGAGCAATTCGCCGACGGCCTTGCCCGCGCGGATCTCGCCGATCTCGTCCGAACCCACCAGGCTGGCTGTGAACAGGAACGCGTCTTCGGTCACGTCGCCGATGCCGGCAAAGACCAGCGGCGCCGAGCAGGCGAGGTCGAAGACTTCGCCGACGCCCGGCTGGCCCAGCAGCACCGCCTTGTCCTCGGCGGTGTTGGCGAAGGTCGGCAGCGGGATCTGGAACGCCTCCGCGCCGGTCTTTTCCGCCAGCCGGTGGATCACGTCGTAGGGATTGGCGGCAAAGCGCCGGGTGAAACCGCCGAGCACCGAGACGAAGCGCGTGCGCCCGGTCGCCACCGCCGGCATGGCGTCGACGGCCGCCGCCAGGGTGCGGCCATGGCCGACGCCGATCAGCGCGTGTTCGCCGCGCTCGATCTCGTTCTTCAGGAAGTTCGCGCCGGCGATCCCCAGCACCCGCAAAGGCAGCGCCGTCTCCTCGCCGAGATCCGGCGCCACGCTGCAGAATTCGAGCCCGAAGCGCTGGCGGATCGTCTCCTCCAGCTTGAGGCATTCGGCGACTTCCGCATCGACGAAGACCCGCACCAGCCCGTCGCGATTGGCGCGGGCGATCAGCCGATGCGCCTTGATGCTGGTGACGCCGAGCCGCTTGGCGATCTGGCCCTGGGTCATCCCGCCGGAAAAATACAGCCAGGCGGCCCGCGCCGCGAGACCGGCCTCCCCGTATTCGTCATGGCGATGTGGCGCCTCGTTCGGCACGGCAATCTCCCGGTTCCGCGGACATCGCCGCACGCCATTTCACCGATCGCGCAGCGTCGCGGGAGCTATCCACCGCCGCCGCACGCACGGCAAGCCTCGCCCCCGGCGCCTGCCGCCGACTGCGCAGAATCCTAGAGGCGCGCCCACAGAATTGCAAAATATTGCGTCATGCGCATAGATTTTCATGCCGCTGCGAAAACCGAGGCAGTTCCCGGCATACGAGGCGTTCATGGCCTTTACTGCCTTGAACTCGCCTTCCGCGAGCGCGAGACCGCCGATCGCCAGGTCGTGGCGGCTCTCACCGAATCCGTCGCCCACTGGGCCCCCTATGCGGACACCGGGCTCGCAGGCGCCCAAGACGATCGCGTCCCGTCGGGCGCCCGACCGGCAGGCTGCCCGCGGCTCCACCGTGCGCCTGTCGCCGCCGCCACACGCGATCCGTCGCGCATGAGCCGCCGAGCAGGCGCTCCCGCGTCACCCCAGATCGCCCCCGTGCCGGCTGGAGTGCTGCCACCTTTCCAAGCGCCCATTGCGTGACTTTCCGCCGGACCGCCCCATAAGTAGCTGACCAACGACGCGAAACGGAGCTCGATCGACCATGGCTGGCATGCGACCGCAGGAACGCCTCTGGATTTTCCCGAAGGTCAATCGCCCGGTCTTCCTCGTCTCCGCCCTGCTGATCGTCGCCTTCATCGTCTTCGGCGCGATCTTCAGCGATTTCGCCAATACCGTCTTCACCGGCGTCCAGGGTTGGCTGACCGGCTATCTCGGCTGGGCGATGATCGTCCTCGTCAATGCGCTGCTGGTCTTCGTGGTCTTCCTGGCGCTCGGGCCCTTCGGCGACGTCCGCCTCGGCCGTTCGGACGAAAGCCCCGAATATTCGCTGTTCTCCTGGACCTCCATGCTGTTCAGCGCCGGCATCGGCATCGGCCTCATCTACTGGGGCGTCGCCGAGCCGATGTACCATTTCTTCGCTCCGCCGAACGCCGAACCGGAAACCGTCGCCGCCGCCCAGGAGGCGATGGCCATCAGCTTCATGCACTGGGGTTTCCACGCCTGGGCGATCTATGCGGTCGTCGCGCTGGCGCTGGCCTATTTCCACTTCCGTAAGGGCCTGCCCCTGGCGATCCGCTCGGCCCTGTTCCCGCTGATCGGCGACCGGATCTACGGCCGCTGGGGCGACCTCGTCGACATCATCGCCGTCTTCGGCACCATGTTCGGCATCGTCACCTCGCTCGGCCTCGGCGCCATCCAGGTCAATACCGGCCTCACCCAACTCTTCGGCGTGCCCGAGCATGTCAGCGTCCAGATCGCGATCATCGCGGCCATCACCGCCATGGCCACCATTTCGGTGGTCGCGGGCCTCGACGGCGGCATCAAGCGCCTGTCCAACATCAACATCGTCCTGACGCTGCTCTTCCTCGCCTTCATGGTGATCGTCGGGCCGACCCTGTTCATCTTCGACAGCTTCGTCGGCAATTACGGCTATTACCTCAGCCGTCTGATCCCGCTCGGCACCTGGAGCGAGAGCTGGCGGGCCGGCAACGAGGCCGGCGACTGGCAGAACAGCTGGACCATCTTCTACTGGGCCTGGTGGATCAGCTGGGCGCCCTTCGTCGGCGTGTTCGTCGCGCGCATCAGCCGGGGCCGCACGGTCCGCGAGTTCATCGTCGGCGTCATGCTCCTGCCCTGCACGATCATGTTCTTCTGGTTCACCGCCTTCGGCGGCACCGCCATTTCGATCTCGCTCACCGGCGATCCGGCGCTGATCGAGGCGACCCGGGAGAATTACGCGAACACCATGTTCGTACTGCTCGGCTACTTCCCCTATTCCGGCGTCGCGTCCCTCTTCGCCACCGTCTTGATCGTCATGTGGTTCGTGACCTCCTCCGATTCGGGCAGCTTCGTCATCGACATGCTGACCGCCGGCGGCGATCCCAACCCGCCGAAGATCCAGCGCATCTTCTGGGCGGTCTCGGAGGGCGCGGTCGCCTCGGTGCTCCTCCTCGCCGGCGGCCTGGGCGCCCTGCAGGCGGCGGCCGTCATCGCCGGCTTCCCCTTCGCGGTGGTGCTGTGCCTGATCGCCTGGGGCCTGATGCGCGCCCTGCGCTGGGACGACCTGATGGTCCACCGCCACCGCCAGCGCTTCCGCAGCGATGCCGAGGCCGAGCACAACATGGGCACCGAAGCCCACGACGCCTATGCCGAGCTCCCCTCCGCCGGCGAACCCGACACCCCGCCGCCATCCTCCGCCGTCCCGGCGGAGTGATGGCGGAATGCAATAGGGTCCATGACCGGCTTCTAAAACAGGTGGGAGTATCACACGCACCCCGCCTGTCGTTGCTCAACTGTATGGCATAAGGGGCGACGCGTCGCATTCTGCACCGCCAGACAGTGCAGCGCATGCAGCCCACGACCCGGGGTCGCCGCTACCGAAGAGTTCGACTCGAAAAGTTGAATAATTGCAGCAAGGTAGGGACTTGCCCCTCCCGATACGCGGGTTACTATAAGAGACTGGCCGCCCCGCCGATGCCCTCGTTCTGATAGATAAAGGCTTTACCCTCAGCGACTTGCATGCCCGTTGGATTTCAAACAGAATATGAAATGATCAGATCTAAACGCGCAATCGGCAAATCTTATGTTCTCTGAATATACTTTTTCATATAAATAAGGTATTCGGGTATGATTCTGCCGTGGGCTTCGCTTGGGAAAGAATGGCTACTGTCTTTCGCAGAGCGAACAAATCGCGCTCTTGAGAACACCCCTGCATGCAGACTATTCTCTAAATTTTGCAGCGCTTTAGTATTCATTATAGTTGTGCTCACTGCGTATCAGATATGGATAGACCTTCACGACCGCCGTCATCAGAGAATGATCCTCGAAGAAGAGCGCGAAGAACGAAATCAAAATCTAGGATTAATGTCTTGGAGTCTCATGCTGAATCCAGTCGCGCCGCCACAAACACGTGGCGCCGCGGCAACTAACCTAATTGCCTTGGGCAATAACCTAAATGGAATCCATCTAGATTGCGAGACATTCGGAAAAACGAAAGAAAGTAAAACCAAATGCGACATACACCCCCGCATATCGAACGTCAATGCAAGCAATAAACATGTCGGGCTTTTATATACGGACGACCTAATATGGTCAGAATCTCTAATTGAAAACTCTGAATTTAATATTTACGCTACAGGGACTCTATTCGAAGATACGAGTTTCTGGAATAGCTCTATTTCTATGCAAGGGAGTGTGAATGCATTCTTGAATTCAGAAATAATAGATTCGGTCGTTCGTCTTGATCCATACTCTTTCCTGTCTATCGGATTCTCAAATGTCAGTGGCAGTTGCTTTTCGGTAATAAGGCGCCCCTCTCAATATCCTGACGGATTTTTCCAGAATATAGAGTATAATAACGTGGAGAAAGGCGACAGAACCCACCTTTTTCTGAAGAATGCAAGTCACTTCAACCTTCGCTTGCAAAGCGTGTGGGCATACGCTGACAATCCGCCAGTCTGCCGAGAAACGTCTGAGCACCCGCTGAGTATAGCGCACGCAATCACTCTATGCGATCCGCAATATCCGGTCTATATAGATCACTCATTGCGAGGGGCGTATAGAATGATGTCTTTTCGTGGTAATAGTGATCTCAATCTATATGATTCATCTTTCTTTGTTTCGTCTGCAGCCATGTTTGATAAATTTTACGAAGACGCACCGTCAGAGGACGATTCTATCGATTTTACAAAGCTCGGTATATTTAGAGGATGCAAAGAAATTTCTCTTAGTGATGCATTAAAACGTTTTCCAAATTCTTATCCATGAGTAACAAGGGTTTCCCCTTGGTGAGTTTCTGCGCTTCAGCGCACGGCCATAGCTCTCGTAACGGATGTGACTGACGTCCCTGCCAGGTACTTCGGTCCGATACCTCCGCCGCCATTCCACGGACCGCTCAAGGTCAGCTTCGGTAACAGAATCAACTGGTCGGTCTCCGAAGAGGCTGCGCGATAGCGCCGGATCTACGTCCCGCTTCTCGTCCAGGCGCGAGCGATTTTCGAATCCGCCGACCCTTCATGCTGAACCGAACGGACTAGTTCTCGCTACCCTCGACGGTGAAATTACGTGAAAGGCGGAAACGAACGCTCGGACATCGCGTGGACACTCCAATGGCGTACTTTGGTGCACTGCACTGCTCGCTAAGTTGTACTACTGGCTCCCCAGCGGAGTACCTCGCCTTGATCAGAAAAGCTTCTGCTGGTGCTGTACTGAGGCTGTGCTAGCGTGATTCCAACACAGCGCATCGTACAGATGCTTGCCCACCACCTTCGGTAAACGCTTGTTTTAATCAGAAGAATTAATGGTAGCGGGAGAGGGACTTGAACCCCCGACACGCGGATTATGATTCCGAATGTTAATAATGTTCCGTCTTCGTACTACCTAACTGATTTCGTCCGAAACCCTTGCTCACCAACACTTTACAGCGCTCCCTCGCGAAGTGAATAGCAAGGGAGATCCTGCTTCAAGCTTGATTTTCTTTCTCGCTGTTGGCACGAACTTGGCACGAGATTGGAGAGCGTTGTGCCAAGCGAACGAACGATCATTGGTCCTGACGAGGTAAAGAAGGCCCGGAAAGCATCTGAGGCGAGAACCTATTCAGACCAGGACCCCCTTGTCATTGCCGACGAGCGATCGGAGGGGCTTTCCCTTAAGGTTCGCGGACGAGCGGCGAGCTGGATCCTAAAATATAAGGGCAAGTCTAGGAAACTCGGCAGTCTCAGTGAGCTCACGGCAGTTTCAGCGGCTTGAGATCGCGCAGCGGTCGTCCGCCGAATGTTCGACGCAGGGGACGACCCATCCGCTTATCTCAAGAGCCTATCGAGCGGTGGCAGCCATGACGAGGCAATGGGCGCGAACGCCGCCCAGAAATCAGCCGCCGCCGGACACTGGACTTGGGACGATCTGGTCGACCGATACGTGAATACGTACCTCTCTGCGGAAGAGGAACTCGAAGACGGTACCAAGGTCCCCGCGAAACAAGCGGCGATCAGAGACGCGAAGCGCTATCTCGGACTTCTCGACGGGCAGCCAGGCAGAAAGGGCATCCCTTGGTTCACGGGGGGACATGCCCACCTGCGGGGCAAGCTTCTGACCGTCATCGATGAGAGCGATCTCGAGGACATGCGCGAGAAGTGCGGGGAGGTGAATAGCAAGTCCTGCTCCCGTAAATCCGTGGTCTACGCCAGAGCGGCGTACGAGTGGGCGCTTGCCAATCACGCCGGAAAAAGCGGGCTTTCGAGAATCAGGCCGTACTGGCGAATGGTCAGCTCGCAGTACAAACCTCGAAGACGTGCGCGAAGCGTCACGGTCTCCGATCTCGCGAAGGTCCTCTACGTATCCGAAACCTGGTGGAACCGGCCGTTGCCGGGCCGCAGCATTCGGAAGCCCGGTGCCGATGAAATTACCGTTGCCGCCACCTGGTGGCTGGCCTTCACGGCTCAACGCCGCGGCGCATCCATGCAGATACTGAAGAGCCATATTTACGATCTCCCGAACGAGCCGGGATGGAAGGTGGTCGCTTTTCCGGCCGAGAACATGAAATTCGGTCGCTTTCATCTCTTGCCGGTCCCGCCGCTGATCGTCGAGCGTGTAATTGACCGGGCGCTTCGGTCTGGAAGGCCGGACTCCAAGTGGCTGTTTCCGGCAACACGGGAGCGGCTTGCCGGGCAGGAAGAGACGCAGGATCTCGCAATGGGAGCGGATACCGTATTCCAATGGCTCCGCCGATTGCGGGCGATGGACCCCTACAGCAAGGAAATGATCGCGGCCGAGGCCAAGAGGCAGAAGAAACCCAAGGAGAAGCTGGCGCCCGAAGACATTCCTGTCCGCAATCTTCTCGAAGGCGTACCTTACTTCTCCCCGCACGATCTCCGTCGCGCTTTTGTGAGCGAAGTCGGCGAAAAGACAAGCCGTGCTGACGCGACTTCGGCTGTGCTCGACCACTCGACAAAATTGGCTGACAACGCTCCGTTTGAGGACGCCGCTGCTGTGACACGTAAGTTTTACGACATGAGCCAGCGGCTTTCATTGAAGAGCGAAGCGATCCAAATCTGGGCTGAAACGCTGATCGCTCACTATGACGAAATCTTTTCCGAAAACTACGGAAAGCCCAAGAAACTTCGGGTTCCTAGAAACTCATCGTCCCCTCCCCTTCGTGCCCCCACTGCTGGACAGAAGGCAAAGCAGAAACGCAACGCGGAATGGTATGCGCGACGTGAAGCGGAAAAGACAACTCGAACGCCGAAGGTGCTAGATTTCAAGCGGCTGAAGCTCGCTGCCGACGCGGAAGGCGATCACCCTCTACGGCCCGATGAATGGTAGTTCAACAAGGGGATGCCGTGTCGGGCGATCGTTGGAAGCAGCGCTGTACACCTCCGAGAGCCCTCCTTAACCATATCCGCGGCCCGGCATTTCTGGCGCCTTGCGATCGCAGGTTGAAGGGCTCAGATTCCATTTCGTGCTCGGGATCACCCCGAGCTGACACGAGACGGCCCTCGCTGGTGCTACCAACACCGAACGAGGGCCTGACCCGCAACCTGGATAAGAGGTCTTGGGCTATGACGAGCCATAACTGCTTCGTCCCTGCGAGGAAAGAACGGGAAACGGTGACCGCGCGGCTGAGCTGCCCGCCGAGATTGCACCGCGCGTTGACGCGGCGATCGCAGACTGCCTGCGCCTGAGACGCAGCATCGTTCCGTTTTCATTCTGACGATCACCGACCACCGACAGACCGGGTGAGGCTTCCGCCTCATCGTCGCCGTCGCTCGCCGTGCACCAGCCATTCCGGCTCGCGCCCGGACGTTCCCGGCTGCTGTCCAGTAAGGCTGATCGTCCCCCACCCGAAGGGATTCTCCATGCTTTGTTCATCGAAGTGTGCCGCCGCGGCCGATGCCAAGCGTGCCCGCTATTCCTGCCGCGTCCGGTTCGCGGACATCGAACCCGATCTCGACGCGCTGATCGGCAAGGCGGTCGCCACCGTCGCCACCAGCACGCCGTCGCCGGACGCGATCCTTGGCGACTTCATTGGCCTTGCCTCGCTGATCCGGTCAGTCTCTTTCCATGAGGGCAAGCTTCTCGAGCAGGCGATCATCGCCATCGGCCAGCGCAATCCGGACCTCCTCGTCCTTTCGCAGTCGCTGCGGCTGCCCGTGACCCCGGCTGCGCTGGAAGCGATCGCCCACAACCGCAGCGGTACCCTGCAAGGATTGAGCTTTGACGCCGACGCCAGAACCCGGGTGACCTATTCGCCTGACCTCGTGGCGGTGAACCGCCGCTATCGCAGCGCCGTCATCCTCGACGTGAAGCGGTCGATCGCCTCCTATCTCGACACTCACCGCCTTGCCGAGCTGAAGACCCGGATGCTTGCAACGTCGCTGATCCTGCCCGATTGGCTCTACAAGGAGCACAAGCGGTTGTCCGTCGACACGGTCGGAATCGCGATCGTCGACGGCGCGAGCGCGCCGAGCGACCACGCGAATGGCATCTGGGCGATGGACGAGATCGACGACCTCCTGGAGATCGATGGGGCTGCCGAGGCGATGACGGAATTGCGTCGCCGCTTTGGCACACAGATCCGCAAGCTGCTCGTCGCCGAAGCCCGGCGCCTGGTGGGCCTCGAGGTGGATGCCTCTTTAGGCGCAGGTTTCAGCCTCAGCCAGTGGGTCGATCCCGGGAACGTCGGTTCTGATCAACACCTGGACACGCGGGTCGATGACGCTGACGGCTTCGGCCCGGCAAGCGGGCACCCCGCCCCCGGCGGCCGGATCGGAAAACATTTCCGGTCAGCGTCCCCGCCCATACCGCGCAACATCCGCTTCGGCTTCGCCAGGGCCCGCTTCGGCGCCTGATCCGGCGGCAGCCACGCTCCTTCCACTCTCTGATTCAATCACGCCGCAGCCGCCAATGCTGGCGCGGCGCACGGGAAAGCCATGTCCATGCCCCAGTCGTTCACACCGAACTCCTCGATCCAGCAGTCGCCCGATAAACAGATGTCCTCACAGCAGGCGAGCTTCCTGCCCGCCCCTCCGACGGTGGAGACCGTTGAGCGGGAGGACACGGCCCTGCTGGTCGGCCTGTCGCTCTGGACCGCCCGCCAGCACGAGCGTTACGTCGCCGCGACGAGAGCCCGGCCTGGTGACCGTCCCCGCCACAGCTACCCCGCCATTCTCGTCGAGACCCTAAGCCGTCACGCCGATGCCGGAGACCCCACCTGCCGCCTCGTACTGGATTGGTTGCGGGGAAAGGGTCTCATCTCAGCCGTTGTCGGACGGCACTCGCACGGAGGAACGGTCTGATGGCCGGGGGCAAGCAGCAGCGCAGGTCGCGCAAACGTCCCTCGGTCGCCCCCTCGCTCGCCCCCGCCGCGGCCAGCGGTGCGCACGCGATTGCCGAAAGCGTCGCGACGCTTCTCATGATCGAACAGGGGCTGCGACAGAGTGGGATCGATGTCGGCACCCTCGGCGATCTGCTCGATATCGAGACGTCCGTCGTCATTCTCCGCGCCGACACCCGAGGCTTTGTCGACTCGGCGAAGCGGCTCCTGGAAGCGGGCGCCGTCCTTCCGGGCCGGGCCCAGACCGTCGAGATTGAATACATCCGCCCCGTTGGCCATGTCCGCTTTACCGATGCAGCAGATATCCGGTGGCGCATCGTGTCGATGCTGTGCGAGAGCGACAATGCGGGTCAGGAGAGTGAGGACGAGGCTGTCCTGCGCGACCGGATGGCCCACACGGCCCGGGCCGGACATCCGCTGCTGGTGATCGCGGAAACGGATCGGATTCCGTCGTTGCTGACGCTGGCCGCCGACCGGGTGCTGGATGCCGGGCGCCTCGACGCGCCGATCATTGCCAGAACGGCAGCGCTGATCACCGGACACGATGAGGCCGATGTGCAGTCGGCGATCGCGGCCGCATCTCTGGATCCGGCACGTCTGTCGCTTGGTGATCTGTCACTGGCGATCCGGCCGGGCTTGTCGATCGACCGGATGATCGCCGTGCTGACGCATCTGGCCAGGCGCGAAGACAATGCTGAAGACGACAAGACGGGTGCGGCAACGTCGGGCCCATGGAGCAGCAGGTCCCAGGGCGATCGCGATTGGGACCGCCCGCCAACCAGCCTGCCGGCGAACAGCGGGAATCGGCCTCGCACCAGTAAGCGGGGTGCGCCCGTTCCTTCCGCGTCGGAGATCATCCTGCCGCAGGCATCGGACGGGTCGCAGCGCCTTCGTGTCGAGACGCTGTCCGGCTACGGTGCAGCACAGGGCTGGGCACTGGATCTCAAGGCCGATCTCGATCTCTGGCGCGCAGGTACACTGCCGTGGGATCAGCTCAGCTCGCGCCTGCTGCTGTCGGGTCCGCCCGGAACGGGAAAGACCACCTTCGCCCAGGCGCTGTGCAACAGCTTCGACCTGCCCCTGCACGTGACCTCGGTCTCGACCTGGCTGGAGGCCAGCTATCTCGGCGATGTCATCAAGCAGATGAACGCAGCCTTCAGCGAGGCCCGGCGCTACGCCCCGTGTATCCTGTTCATCGACGAGTGCGATGGGATCGGCAAGCGCCAGCCCCAGAACCGCAGCCACGCCGACTACTGGAATGCGCTGGTCAACAAGATGCTGGAACTGCTGGACGGCGCGGCAAAGTCCGAAGGCGTCATCATCGTCGGCGCGACCAACCGCCCGGAAGCGATGGACGAGGCCTTGAAGCGGTCGGGCCGGTGGGAACGCCAGATCACCATCCCGATGCCCGACCGTGCGGCGCTGACCGGGATCCTGGCTCATCACCTCGGCGAAGATTGCGACGCGGTTGTCGCGACAGCACCGGGCCTGTCACCCACCGCAACAATTGCTCTCGACAATCTGGCGCGCCGCGCCGTCGGCCAGAGCGGCGCCGATATCGAGCGGCTGGTGCGCGAGGCCCGCAGTCATGCGCGGCGCCAGGGTCGCAGCCTCACCTATGCCGATCTCGATGCGGGGCTTGCCCACCGCCGCGTCCAACGATCCCGAGATGTGCGGTATCGCATGGCGGTCCACGAGGCAGGTCATGCCGTCGTTCGCCGGGCCCTGAAGCTCGGCACCGAGATCACTCTGACGATCGAGGATTCCGGCGGCGGCTACGCCGAGGCGATGCTCGACATGGACATCGTGCAATCTCCGGACTGGGTCATCGCCCTGATCGCCGCCCAACTCGGCGGACGTGCCGCCGAGGCCGTCGTGTTCGGCGACGTAACCGCCGGATCCGGCGGATCAGCGACAAGCGATCTCGCCAATGCGACCCGGCTAGCCCTGTCGATGGAGATCGAACTTGGCTTCGGGTCGTCGCAGCCGCTGCTGCATCGTTCCATGGAAGCCGCCGAGCTCCTGCTCATCAACGACAACCCGCTGAGCGCAGCCGTCCATGCCCGGCTGGAGGCGGCCTTCGATCTGGCGACCCGCACGATCGAAGCGGACCGGGCGAGCCTGCTGCGGCTGGCCGACGCTCTGACCGAAGCGGGCAGCCTGGACGCGGACGAGATCGCAGCCGTGTTCGCGGCGGGCACGACGAGACAGTCACAAGAGCCCGGCGCGTCCGGGTAACTCGCCGGACGCGTCGATCCCACGCCACACCCAACCGAACCGTCTCTGCCACGAGGTGAGCCGCCCGCTCGCCTGAACAAAGGACACCACCATGAGCATCATCATCATGCCGAACGGCACCGCGCTTCATATGGATCAGGAACTGCATCTCCTGACCGAACTCCAGCGGGACATTGCCCGGATCAACGAAGGATCGCACCCGACGCCGCGCGATCTCGCCGACGCGCCAGTCCTCGAACACTGGGCGCTCGGCGGGCGTATGCAGCCCTGCCTGACGGGCGAAGTCTATGGCCATCCCCGACTGCGCAGCGGTACCAAGACCATCACCTCGCAGCTTCATCTGCTTGCGCCCCATCATGGCTATGCCCGCACGCTCAGCCGCTTCTATCGGCTGGGACCTTCGGCCAGCGCCCGATGGACGTGTCGGTAACCTGTCACGCCTTCCCGGCAACGCATCTCAAATGAGGTCGAATTGCGCTTTTCCGTTTCAATGCTTCGGATCGCCGTTGCAAACCCGTCAGTCTTCGTTGCAGAGCTCGGGACAAGCGATTCAGCGTCTGGGCTCGGGGCGGCAGGCGTCAACGCTTTCGGCCTCGCCAGGCCAGTGCGCTTCGATTCAAAGCGCCCGCACGTCGAGATGACTTGGAATGACGCAAGTCAAGTTGCGCTTTTCGGATTCAAAGCTCCGGGCAGACGTTGCGAACCTTCATTTCCGCGATTCAAAGCCTCGGATCCGCGTTGCGCTCGTCGAGATTCCCGATTCAGGCGTGCAAACGCCGTTTGGCATTTGAGACGAAGGCCGACGCGGTTACCGACGAAGCCTTCAGAACTCGCGGGCTACATCGTAGCTGCGTCGGCCCCGCACACCTCGTGACGGTCGCCGCGCGGTCCTGAGCAACGCAGCCGAGACGATGATGAGCGCCGACAGCCAGAAGCCATCCAGATCGACCAGACGCAAGAGTGCCCGGACGGATGACGAGACCCACAGCGCGAAACGGGCGTCCCGCAATGAACGTCAGGCGGCGTATCAGCGCGAGTACCGTGCGACACTGGCGAAGGCACGGATCCCCTCCCGGGACGATGTCGCCGCCGTCGCTTTCCATTGGTTTATTACCCTTTGCCTCGAGAAGAATGATGACGAAGGGCTGAGGAAGATCAGATGGGAGGTCGTGCGCAGGCTCGTCGAGCTCGGCTTCGATCGCGAAGGGGCCGAGTTCCGGGTTGACGACCTGATGATGCGCTACAAGGACGGCTGGACGTTTCAGAGAAAGCCGCATCTTGGGCGGGACCGTCACGAAGAGGACGCCGACTGAAGGTCCCGGTATCTCCCCCGGGCCGTCGGTCGCAGACAGGCGGGCACCGAATCTATGATCGCAGCGCAGCTCGCCCACCATTTGCCGGAGGTCAGGGCCCGCTGGCCTGCCTGATCACCCACGGTCCTGAAGTCTGAGCTGCCCGCCTTCGTTCGGCTGGATGCCACCCGCACCGCTGACTGATCCCTTGTAGCCAGCCAGCACGCGCGATCTTCGGCTCTCTCCCCTGCAGCCGATTTCCCTCGATCCGGAAGTGCATTCCGGCAAACACCGTTTGCATCTGACCCGATCGCGCCCATTACTTCTGCAAACGGTGTTTGCCAGACTCGCGATTCAGGTATCGAGGCAGCAGCAGCAAACAAGGGGCGGCCCGCGGCCGCCCCTTGTTTATCTCGTAGTCTACGACGCTTCGGCGCTCCGCGGCTTGGCATCGTTCGCCGCGCTCGTCGTCCTCTCCGAAGTCGTCGGCCCGTCTGCTTTCCGCGGCTTCTCCAAGCTCACGACCGAAGGGTGAGAAACGTTCGGTGCGGCAGGGGGCGCGTCGGCGGAAGCCTGATTGACCTCGGCTCCTTCGTTGGTGACCTCCTCGACTCCGATGGCAGCGACCTCGTCGATCGCCACGGCGGTGGGCGCTTCATCGGCGGCTTTATCGGGGACCGCCTCCGCCACCGTGTTCAGATCCTCCGTGATGAAGAAGGTGTCGCCTTCGGCTTCCCGTCCGAGAGCCCAGCGCAGTCCGGGCATGAGTTCGTCACGAATCTCCTGCTTCAACGGCTCCAGCGGCACGCCCTCGCCACGTCCGGAGTTGAACAGCGTCTGGCCGAAACGCTTCCATGTCGGGCTGGGCCACTCCCGGATTTCCATCAAGGCATAGCCGAGCTTCTGATCGGCAGCGTCGTAGAAACCGCAGCCGGACATTCGCGAGAGCTCCATGCTCAGCCACTTCGCGCGTGCCACGAGGCCGGCGAGCAGATCGGGCTTCTTGACCAGCAGGCGTTCGCTGTCGTCGGGATACACCTCGTTCAGAAAGGCGAGCAGTTCTCCGGCCACCTGGAACCAGCGCTTCTGCGCGGTCACGTTGCACTCGGCAACGAACGCCTTCAGCCCCGCCTGCCCGCCCTTTTCAGCCCGCCCGCGCAGCTTGGCCGGATCCTTGTACTTTTTCAGCACCCGGGTCACGTCGGCACCCAGCAACGTCTCGCCGGACTCGATGAGGTCGAAGATCTCGGCAACTGCCGCCTCGGGCGCGTTCGCCATTTCGTAGAGGGCCGAGGACTTCAGGCCGAGCCGGATCACCTTGGCCTTCTGGGCGTTGAAACGCTCGTGCACCGCGACGTAGTTGCTCGCGGTGCGGGTCGTGAAGTTGAGGCAGCGCTTGCGGACCCATTCCTCGTACCGCTTAGGCAGGCTCTCCTTGGCCTTGGCGAAGCGCTGGCCGAGACGGAACACCTCTTCCCGGTTGTTGCGTGCCGCCGACACGCATTCCTCCTCGATTTCCAGAAGGTCCGTCTTGACCTCAGCCGGGACGCCGGTGAAATCGAAATCCTCCGCCTCGCTGGCGGGCTTGGCCTGTTCGGCCGTCTTGGTCTTCTTCGAACTGGTCTGCTTCTTCTGACTTTCTGCCACGTTGATCCCCTTGGTGAAGAAACCAGCGTGCTGTCGCGAACGATGAGCTGCTGACTTCGAGGCGCGGTCTTAAAGGGCACAGCTTCAAGCTTGTTGAACAGCTCTGCTAAATTTGTAGGCGATGAAATACCGCTTGTGATCGTGAGGCTAAGCCTGTCGATCGGCTTCCTCCGGGGGACTCCAAATCAGCAAAATTTTCCGATCTGCGCGGCGAAGTTGCTACGAGTCGACCAACCCCGGGAAGCGTGTCGCTACAGAGCTTTCATAAACCGTCACGACACAAGCACGCTCGTGCATGCATGGTCATTGTCGTACAACGGTTTATCAGCCAGCCGCTCTCATCACGACGCCGGCATCCAGACCCTTCAACAGCTCGCAATCGAGGTTAACTTCGCCTTCGCCCTAAAGCGCGCCCCCATTCTGACGTTAATATGATTGCAGCTAGGCCCGCCCATTTGGTCATTCCAAAAGCGTTAACAATCCTGCAATTGGCCGTCCGCGTCGCGGGCATCATGACTTAAGCACCTGGCACTGGCTTGTCTCGCAACCATTCGATTTCGAAAGGAAGGCCCTGAGTTTCATCCACGTCGCGCTCGCTTCTTTTGAACATCTCGCGCACGATCACCAGCTCTCAGAAAATCACGAACGTAGCTGCCGAAATCTGCTCCTTCGTCATCCACGACAGCGCTCGGTGAGATGCCCAACGCAAGGGCAAGAATGACAAATATCTTGGTAGCCAAGAGAATACGATGATTCTCGAAATCTTCATTTTCGAGACGATCAAGCTCAATGAAGCTACCCTGATGGCTTCCCGCATGGATATTGATCTTATCCTGCAGCATAAGAGGTAAGCCATGTTTCTCATATTCATTGAGAGCAAAAGCCGTGTCAACAAAAGGGATTGTACGCCAAATTCCCGAGACCTCCATTTTCGCATAGACCGGGCCTGCCCAGCCGAAATCTCTTGCCAAGCTCGTTTGAATGCGCGCGATTCCTAACAACACTTGGAGAAGAATATTGAGATCAATGACTGTTGGACGCGAATAACGCTGCTTCTCGCAGATTCGCAGGAACCAATCCGTATGTTCATACCCGGCAAACCAGTTGCCGAGATCATCAAGGCTGTCACAGCGAAACTTCGAGAGTGGAATAATGACCTCGCTCCGGAAGTTTCCACCCAGCTTCCACGTCAGCCCTAACGATTCAGGATCATTTGCTGCTACCTGGCGGCAGACGAAACCTTTCGAAGTTTGATATACACTCTCGAATGGTAGCGCGTAGCTCCCCTCGACATCTGCCATTATATCGCGCACCCTCCGCAGCGATATGCCGTTCATTGATCTATGATCGCCCCAAAAATCGGCGATAAGAAAAAGGCGAACGTAAGCGGCGTTTTCCTCCGCCTCGGATGTTTCTATTTCGCGCCCGATCCACTCAGCGTATGCTTCCGTGATTTTCGCCGATCGGCTCCAAAGCTGATCAAGAATGAACCTGTCATTCTCGGGTCGGGGTTCGGAGCCATCACCGACCCGGCGATAGATTCTGCCGTCCTTATGAATGTATGGTGCTTCCGGACCCCATGGAACTTGCGCCATTATCACGCATCTACCTTCCGACAACCCAATCGCCTCCACCGGCCCCTTGAGTGCCTTCACTCTGAAATACGGAGACGGTTGCGCCTGAGCTGCAACCGCCTGCCTGATGCGCTGCAAAACGCCGTCGGCTTCCTCACACGCGATTCCGGAGAACGCACCTGCAACAGCCTCGTCTTTGGATTTTTCTGAAATCCCGTAGAAAATCCAACCACCATAAGTGTTCGCAAATGCTGTCACGGATTTGGCAATGGCACTCGCGTTAGATACCTCACGCTTGTATTCAACATACCAGCCTTCAGCGACCGAAAAGAGTATCGCTAGGTCAGTTGCGTTGATTTCATCAAAGGACTTACCGAATGGATTATAATCATATCGCATTAATACTCAATCGCTAACGAGCCGCACGTTAGCGGCATATAACTGACTATTTAACTGATTAGAACAGTGATGTCCCAGACAAGAAACGATCACTACGTCCCTCAGTGGTACCAGCCCGGGTTCTTCGAACCGAATTGCTCGTCCATAGCTCTGGTGGACATGATGCCGGAGCGCAGAATCCTTCCCAATGGACACGTGACCACTCAGAATGGCGCGTGGAACGATACGCCGACGTCCAAAGCGTTCGTTCAAAGGGATTTGTATTCAACATTCTTTGGGACGTCAGTTGACGATGGGATCGAGCGGCTCCTGTTCGCCGATATTGACGGCAGAGGCTCGCAGGCGTTGCGCGCATTGTCTAGCACTGACGTTCGCGACTTAGTGAGCCGCTGTGCAATGCTGATCGCGTTTCGCAATTGGCTCAACTGCAACGTATCAGCTTTCGCGAACTAAAGCGGGTAAACGCTCGCAAGTTCCACGCCAGTGCGCCCGTTGCCGTCGAGTTCGATCACTCGCAATGGATGTGCAGCGCCGAATGGGGTGGGGACAGTTTTGACGCACGCGAACTTCTCGATTAGATGGCGCGCTAAGGATCGGCTCGACGTAGTGATAACAAGATTTAGCGACTGACTTCCCTCCAGCACTGTCGCGCGAAGGATATCTAGCAACCCAACCCTATTGAGATCGTCGAGGTGAATCACGGGTTCGTCCAGAAAGAAAGTACCACCTAGGCTACGAGCTCGTGCCAAGAACAGCGCGAGCGCTAGATCTTGTCGCTGTCCTTGACTGAAGTCTTTTCCAGGATCAAGCTGTTCGCCACCTGCATCAGCGATGCCAGTGCAGAAAATTGGCATCTTCGCCTAAATTGATGTGATCGTACACGCGATTTGCGTGCATCCGGGCGAACAAAGGATTAACGACACGACTCAAGGCTGATACTTGGTTGCGGCTTGTCCTAGTGTAGGTATCGCGGAATACCGCTTGTGCACGGCTCGCGGCCTCAATACGCGCCTGCAACCGCTTCTGCTGCATGAGCAATGGCTGGATCGCTTCGCGCAGCTTAGCAAGGCGACCGCGACGAGTCTCCAAAGACCACGCCGCGCGCGCCGCTTCGATATGAGAGCCTGATTTGGTTAGACGTTGTTGGGTTCGGACAAGCGCCTCCTTAATGCGAGCAAGAGCGGTATCGGACCATGGCGTATTCGGCGCGGCAGTATCCCAGTATGCACGCAGCATCGCGAGTTCCGAGCCCTTCTCTTTCAGTGTGGCGCGGCATTCGCGAAGGCGTTGCTGAGTGGCAGCGTGCTCGGAGCGGAGCCGATCGCGAGCAGCGCTAGCCTGCTCGATCAGCGCTACCAGCGAAGAGAGCTGGCGTTGGACAAGTTGGTAGCGTGCATTGAAGCTCGTGCCAAGCTGATCCAACAGGCTGGAAAGCGGTGTTTCCACTGGGAGCAGCGGCCCCAAATCATCAGAAGGCGGCAATTGAACTCTGTCGTGCGCCTCGATCAGCGAAGCCAAAGCCTCAGCGATATCGAGGCGCTTAAGTGCACCGGCAATGCTAACAAGCGGCTGGTCAAAAGCGATGCCAAGTTGCTGCAAATCGCGCTGGCGGCGGTCAGCGTTGGCGATAAGGCCTGTACGCTCAAGCTCAAGCGCTTCGACTTGGCCCTTTGCCGCAAGTGCAGCGCTGAGCCGGGCATGCGCCGCCGAAGCTGCCTCGGTTGCTGCCGCGGCGTCGCTGCGGGCAAGCTCGACAACCTCCGGCCCAGTATCGAGTACGGCAGCGATGGCAGCGCGCAACCGCGCAGCATCGCCCCAGTCATGTGCACATGCCGGGCAGGTACTGGCGGCGCCGCTGTGGTCGTGGGCAAGGAGATCGCGCGCTGCCGCTTGGAGGCGCCTAGCTGGATCGGCCGTGGCCGTTAGCAGGGACTGCGCGGTGCGTGCCCGTATCTCGGCATCACCAGCATCGCGGCGGAGGACCGCCAAAGCCTCTTCGGACAAGAGCTGCGGATGAAGCCGAGCGAGATCAGCATCGAGAAGACGCATCCGCTCCGCTTCGACACCGGCCTGTCCCAGCGCCGCGCGCTGAAAACCGAGCGCGCGACGCCGTTGTTCGCGGGCCCCCCTGGTCCATTCGCTCTCAGTAATGCCCGCGATCAGAGTGGCTACGGTCTCCTGGCCGGAAGTCGACATCCCGGCGTCGTTTAGACCCAGAATCAGTGTCGTAGCTAGCTTGGTCAGTTGGTCCCTAGACGATGTGAGCGCACGGGATGCTTCGGTTGCGACTTCCCGCGCGATGCTGTGCTCGGCCAGCAGAGCAGCCGCAGCACGTCCTTTCTCCTCAATGTCGGCGAGCGTTTGAGCGAGCTCGCTTTCGAGCGTCGTGGTATCGGCAATTGCTTGCTCAAGTGACGCGCGCGCCGGCCATTGGGACTCGACCAAACGCATAGCAGTCGTTTGAGACTCGAGCGTGTGCTGAAGACGGCGATGGATGGCAGTTAGCCAAGTGAGCTGTTCGTCGACCGTTATGTCGGCGTTGCCGCTCACCTCATCGGCCTCTAGCAGGATGATAGCCGTTGAGATTTCGGAGTGCGCCGAGAGGGCTTTGTTGTCTTTGGAAGTGTCGCCGACAAGCGCTTGCTCAAGCTCGCGGGCTTCCGTCGCCCGTTGATCGGTCGATTGCTCTAGTACGCGCATACGCCTGAGAAGTTCTACGGAATATTTTTCGACCTGCTTCTCTGCATCGAGCAGGTGGCGAATCCCGAGCAGGTCAGCGAACACTTGGGCGCGACGCTCAATAGTCTCCTCGTCGGTGTCGATCAGCGCCGCAAGAGCCTCGGCGCTCAGGAAGCGCGTGCCCTTCAGCCAACGCTGGCGCAGGTTAATCGCCGTTAGATGATGCGCCTCATTGGCCGCAGCGGCCGGCGCCAATCGGGAAAGCAGATCATGCGGCCCATATTTGGCGGAGGATGCTAAGTCAGCGCCGAAGGTGGCAGGAGACTGTGCGCCTTCGACTTTGCGCGAGAGGAAACGAGGCGAGCCCTCTACTAGTAGTTCGGCCGAAGCGGACGGCGGCTCGCCGCTGTCCACAAACCTTGAACGGAGGACCCTAGCGTCGAAATCCCTGCCATCCTTCAGCCGTTCGATTTGTCCGGTTAGTAGCCATTCGGCGGCTTCGCACATCGTGGTCTTGCCCGTGCCGTTAGGTGCAAAAACCAGGGTCAGTGGTGCGGATAGATCGAACACGACAGAGTCCCTGATTCCGCGGAAGGCGGTGATGCTCAGCGACTTGAAACGAACCCCGCCCATCAGATTGCCTCGTCCTGACCGATAGTGAGCGCCACACCCTGCTCAGAGAGCCGATCCCACAACTCTTGGGCATCTTTGTCGAGTTTGGGCCAATAAGGTTCGGCGCCAGGCGCCTCCTCAGCATCGGGAAGTCCGAGTACCGTGACATCGGCAACGCGCGCCCAACGGTTAGGCTCGTGGCCGGCGTTGGACAATTCCGACGGCCAGATGAGATGTTTGCGGCACACCTGCGCAGAGAGTTCAAGCCGACGCACGTCTTCACGAGCGTCGTCGCTCGGTCGCTCCGGCAGCGCCAGCACTAGATAGCCGTCGATTGGCTGCCCGCGCGCGTTCTGCTCTTTTTCGACGAGCACCTCGTCGAGCCACGCTTGGCCCTTTCGCGCTGCGTCTTCGATCGAAGCAACGTCGCTAGCGAAGCAGGGCCAGAGAAGAAGTTGGGCGTAGTCTGACGACCAAAGACAGGCTTCTGCGGCTTCTGGAGGGAAACCATTGGTAGCAGGAATCATTTGGCTCCGGACTAGCCCAACTTTCACGCATAGGGTCTCGAGTTGATCGCGCGCGCCAATTAGATTGATTGGTGTTCTAGGCTCGATCATGCCGCGTTTCCTTCCCCGAAGCAGCCGCCAATCCGGTTGAGCAGTGCCGAAACCCGCGCGGAGTCCTCCCCGGCGACGTAATCCGTATAAACATCGGCGACGTGTGAGAGACGTAAGGTGGCAACGCGACGTCGGCCGCGTGCAGCCGTTAGGTCTCCAGCGATGCCGCCAAGGCTGCCTCCGACTCGGAGATCAGCATCCGAGGCAGGCGGCATACTGATATCGTCGCGCGGTTGGTCATCAATCTCCTCATCATCCAGATCGCCGAGGGGCGATGCGCCGAGCACAACAAGGCGAGGATGTATCGCGCCGCCTAGCCGCCACGTTGCCAAATGACGCCTGATAGCGCGGCGCGAATCCGTTGGCGATCGCCACACGAGCAGATGAATTTCTTGCGAACCGACAGAGAGCTGGCCGATGTGCTCAGGGCTCACTTGCCAGTCGATGCCATCGATCGACTTAAGCGTCGCAAGTGCGTGCAACCCAGCCTTGAGTGCGCTGGCAATCTCGCTGTCACTAAGACCGTCTGGATGGACGGGCTTCGCAACGCTCACTCCGCCAAGCGTCGCATTGAGAATATCCGATGGTCTAGGCGAAACCTGACACTCGAGTTGCGTGCGAATCGCCTCGATTCCAGCGGCAAGGCGGGGAGCTGCGCCCGTCTCGGGGGGGTGACGGCGTAGGAAGCGAGCGACCTCGCATGCAGTTAGATCGGGCGCTGCTGCAATCGGCGTGGCAAGCCCACCGTCAAGGACCGGGCAACACATATTGCCGCGCCAAACAAAGCTACCGTTGATCGGGTTGTAGGGTGGCCAAGCAAGAGAACCGGCTGCTATCGAAGCGTTGGTTTGGCGTACGACAGCACCTACTACGCCCTGCGCTTTCAGTGCGCGAGCAGCAGGTAACCCGGCCTGTCCCTTAACCAAATCTCCGTAACGCGCGAACACGCCACTCAGACTTCGCCATTTGTCTGCATCCTCGTCTGCATCTGGGATGTCATGGGCGACGTTGCAGAGTGTCACAGCGCCCGTGCGGTTAGCCAGGACTGTGTTGAGCAGCGAGTCGATTGCGACTGCCCAATTAGGATTGAAGCCTAATTGAAGCAACGAACCGATGATCAATGCCGGACGATCGGCCGCAACTTGTGAGAGGGCCGCTTGTAAGCGCGCTTGAGGAGATGCAGCGTTCTGGGCGGCGGGCTGGACTAAGTCGGCGCAAATCAACGGCAGCAGATCGAGATCGTGAAATCGTAGATGGAGGACCGTTCCACCGGTCTGGAGATCGTCAAGCTCGACTGCTTCGTACGCCTGTTGAAGAACATTCTTTAGGTAGGTGATGCAGTGCGTGGTACCGCCGGGATCGTGTAACCAACACCACCCGCCGTTAACCCGCATGACGGTGCTAATTGCGTCTACTTCCTGACGCCAAGCAAGGTGCCGCACCGTTCCGCCCGCGACAGCACCGATTTGCCAATCAAGCACGACCTGCCCTGGGGTTGCACCAAAGCCGGCGATGAGGACAACCGGGCGGTTGGCTGCTCTGACAATGTCGTCAACGGCTTTCCAATCGCTCGAGCCAAACGCGTATTCAGGCGCGACCACAAGCACCGGGCCAGCCCCTGGCAGCATTTCGGCTATTGCTGACCGGGGATGATTGGCGCCGCCAATGAGCAGATCCCGTAGCGCGTTAATCGCGACAGGACGGCTCAAATCATAATGCGCATGCTGCACTGTCGGGGGAAGCTGCATCAGACAGGTACTAAGTTGCCCGCCGGAAAGCAGCGACGAAGCGACATCGACCCGGGTACGCTGATCTTCATAGTGGAAAACGAGGTTCGGCACGTGCCTAAATGTATTCGAGTCGCTAAGCTTCTGCAACTCGCTGACGCCACCGATATCCAGCTATTTTTTGCAGCAGATGAGGTTGGCTAAACTGAGGGCCTAGAGGTAGAGCAGCGGAAAGCTGCGCCACGATTTCCCATCTCCACATCGAGCACGCGATTTAGGTGCCCAGCAATATGCAATGGTGAGCGGTGATGGCACGGACTTGGCACGAGAAGCACCCGCGACCGAGCAGCACACAATCTCGATCGACTACCCTTCTCGACAAACATAACAAAATCAGTGAGTTAAGTGGTAGCGGGAGAGGGACTTGAACCCCCGACACGCGGATTATGATTCCGCTGCTCTAACCAGCTGAGCTACCCCGCCACGGAGCGGATCGTCGCAACGACCGCTCGGAACGAGGGCGGATATAGGAGAGGGCGCGGACGCCTGTCAATGCCTTCGCTGAGCTTTCGCCCAGGAAGCCGCGATGTGGTGGCGCCCGGCCCCTCGGGCCGCAGGTCTGCGCGCCCTGCGCCACGCTCGGCCGTGCCCGACTTGCGAGGCGTCCGCCGCTTCGCTAGGTCGAGGCCATGTCAGCTGAGGTCCGTGCCATGTCTCCAAGAATCGCCGTCGTCGGATGTGGGCAATGGGGCCAGAACCATATCCGCACCCTGGCCGAGATCGGTGCCCTGGCCGCCGTCGCCGACCGCAACCCGGACCGCGCAGCAGCCTTCAGCGAGCAATATGGCGTTCCCGCGCTCGCGCCCGAAGCCGCCATCGCCTCCCCGGACATCGACGCCCTCGTCCTGGCGCTGCCGGCCTCGGTGCATGGCGTCACCGCCCGCGCCGCTTTCGCCGCCGGCAAGGACGTTCTGATCGAAAAGCCGATCGCCCTCGACCCGGCCGACGCCGAACGCACCGCCGCGGCCGCCCGCGAGGCGGGACGGCTGTTGATGGTCGGCCATGTCCTGCGCTTCAATCCGGTGTTCCGGGCGCTCTGCGACGAGGTCGCGGCGGGGCGCATCGGCACGCTGCGCCACATGATCTCCACCCGCATGGGCCTCGGTCGCTTCCTCGGCATGGATGTGGTCTGGGACCTCGCCCCGCACGATCTGTCGATGGTGCTGCATCTGGCCGGCGCCCATCCGGTCGATGTCGCCTGCCGCCGCCGCACCGTCCTCAGCGACGAGACCGACATTGCCGACATCGTCATGGACTTTCCCGGCGGCGTCGGCGCCGAGATCCATGTCTCGCGCGTCTCGCCCTATCGCGACCGGCGCTTCTCGGTGATCGGCACCAAGGGCATGCTGACCTTCGACGACCTGGCGCCGGAGGGGGAGAAGCTCGCCTTCTACGCCCACACCGTGTGGCGCACGGACAATGCCTTCGCCTTCGAGAACGCCCCGGCGCAATATCTGGAGACCGAGCCGGGCATGCCGCTGGACCGCGAGCTCCGGCATTTCATCGAATGCATCGGCACGCGGGCCGAGCCCGAGACCGGCGCCGACGAAGCCGTCGAGACGGTGCGGATCCTGTCCCTCGCCTCGCCGCTGGCGCGCACGCCCGGCTGATGATGAAGAAGGCGACCGTCGGGAAACCCACCGGTCCTTCGCCGGCCTGAGCGCCTGCCTGCTTCCCGCCTGATCGCGCCTATTCGGCGGCCAGCACCGGTGCGGCGCGCTGCGCCCTCTGCGGCCGGTCGGTCTCGCTGATCACGCCGCCGCCCAGCACTTCGGCGCCAACGCCCTCGCCGCGATAGAAGACGCAGGCCTGCCCCGGCGCGACGCCGTCCTCGCCCGAGGCCAGCTCCACCGTCCAGACGCCGTTCTCGACATGGATGCGCGCCGGTGCCGGCGGCCGCGTCGAGCGCACCCGCACGTAGATCTCCTCGTCCGCCGCAGCCATGTCCGCCGGATCGGTGCGGCCCAGCCAGTTCACGTCGCGCAGGGTCAGACGGCGCGTCGCCAGCGCCTCGCGCGGGCCGACGACGACCTGCGCCGTCGCCGGATCCAGCGCCACCACATAGAGCGGATCGGCCGCGGCAATGCCGAGGCCCCGGCGCTGGCCGATCGTGTAGTGCACGATGCCGGCGTGGCGGCCCAGATGTCGACCGTCCAGATGGACGATGTCGCCGGGCTCGCTGGCTTCCGGCCGCAGCTTGCGGATGACGTCGCTGTAGCGGCCCTTGGCCACGAAGCAGATGTCCTGGCTGTCGGGCTTGGCGGCGACGACAAGCCCGTGCCGCTCGGCCAGCTCACGCGTCTGCGGCTTGGTCAGCCCGCCCAGCGGGAAGCGCAGGAAGTCGAGCTGCTCCTGGGTGGTGCCATAGAGAAAATAGCTCTGGTCGCGGTCGAGATCGGCCGGCCGGTAGAGGCTGCGATGGGCACCGTTCTGTCGGCTCTCGATATAATGGCCGGTCGCCAGTGCGTCGGCGCCCAGATCCTGCGCCGTCGCCAGCAGGTCGCGGAACTTGACCGTCTGGTTGCAGGTCACGCACGGGATCGGCGTTTCGCCGGCCAGGTAGCTGGCGGCGAACGGATCGATCACCGCCTTGCGGAACCGGTCCTCGTAGTCGAGCACGTAATGGTGGATGCCCAGCGTCTCGGCGACGCGTCGGGCATCGTGGATGTCCTGGCCGGCGCAGCACGAGCCGGCGCGCCGTGCCCCCTCGCCCGCATCATAGAGCTGCAGCGTGATGCCGACGACGTCGTAGCCCTCCTCCTTGAGGATCGCGGCCACGACGGAGGAATCGACCCCGCCCGACATGGCGACGACGACGCGCGTGTCGGCGGGTGGCTTCGGCAGATCGAGACTGTTCGACATCGGCCACTCCGGCAGCGTGTTCGAATGGACGGGATGTGGGTACGGGAATGCCCGCTTCTACCCGCAGGCGGGGACCGAATGCAAAATCCCTGTGGCGGCAGCATGACGGCAATGCCGACTCGCGACGCGCAAAAAACTCCGTCGCGGCCGCGATTTTTCGCCCTGGCGGGGCGCCGATCGGGGCTTGCGGCGGCGAAATGCGGATTTTCGGAGGCCACTTTTCACGCCGTCAGGGCGAAAAAGCCGGGATTCGCAGGCAGTTGGCCAATTGCTTCAAACTGTTATCGAAACCTTACGCGACGCTTGACGGATTTTTTAGGAGCGGCGTTCTAGGTTGGGGCTCGATTAGGTCTTGAGTGTTGTAGAGAGTACAATGACCGATCAGGTTAGACCACGCGTTAAGTACGTCATTGGCCCCGACGGCAGCCCGTTGACGATTGCCGACCTGCCGCCATCCAACACCAGACGTTGGGTCATCCGCCGTAAGGCCGAGGTCGTTGCCGCCGTGCGCGGTGGCCTCCTCAGTCTCGATGAAGCCTGCTCGCGGTACACGTTGACCGTCGAGGAGTTCGTCTCCTGGCAGATGTCCATCGACCAGCACGGGCTTGCCGGACTGCGCACCACGCAGATCCAGGAATACCGCAAGAAATCCGACCTTCACTGACGGTCGGATCGGGCCCCGCCTCGTGCGGGGCTCTCAGCGCCCGGCTCCGGCCGGCCGCAAACCGGTTGATCCGCCTGCCGCGGTCGCCTCACGGCGCCGTGCCGTCGCCGATCGAATCGCTTGGACCGCGCTGCGCACGAATCCGCCGGTCCGATTCCCGCTCCCCTCCCCTAGCGCCTTTTTCCGCCCGTTTGACGGCCGCTCGGCCTGAGCGCGACGCCTGTCGCGGCATCGCCGCGTGGCCGATCCCGATACGGAAAATGCCAGGCCCGCCCAACTGGCGTCCTGGCACTGAGATCACGCGGCCTTTCGAAAACCGGGCCGACCGGTCACCGCCCCCGTCGCCGCGCGGCGCCAGGGGCTGAGTGAAAGATTGCCGGCGCGGTTCGCGCCGGGCGGTCGCTGGTCAGCCGACGGCTTCGCGGCGGTCGTCGTCGCCGTCGCGCTGGCCGTCGCGCAGCTCCAGCTTCTCGGCATGCAGCAATTCGGCCTCGGCCTCTTCCAGCGCCAGCTTCGCGGCGTTGATCTGGGTCCGCAGGTCCTGGACCGAATTGGTCAGGTTGTCGCGGCGCGAGCGCGCCGCCTTGGCGAAGGTCGGATAGGCGAAATGGGTGATATCGGTAATCCCCGCCTTCTTTTCCTCATTCGAAATCTGATGATCGAGCTCGGCCGCCATCCGGGCGAACTCCCCCATCATCAGTTCGAGCTGCTCGAGCTGACGACGCTTTTCGCTGACCTTGAAACGCGTCAGTCGCACCAGGTTGTCACGCTTCATCACTCAAACTCCAGATGACGGGCTCCGTCTGACGGCCCGGAAAAGATGCGGCGGACGGTTTTGGGCAAGCCTCGTGAGCTATGCGTTTAACCGTCTGTTTACGCGCACCATTAATCATAGGGGTGAGGATTTAAGGCTGGGTAAACCGAACGCACCGACTTTGGCGGATCGCTCAATCAGGCGGAACACCGGGGTCAGACCAAAGGAAACCAGGTCTTTCATCGCAGGACAGATGCCCGCAGCCCGGCCGACCGTTCGGATTGTGAGCATTTGTTAACCACTTCGTGCCACTTTTGGGCCGAACTTTAGACAAACCGGGGCCATGCCGTTTACCCGAATCGGCAGGGCTGGGCTAAGAGGAATTTCTGATGCGCGTTCTTTTGATCGAAGATGACAGCGCGGTCGCGCAGAGCATCGAGCTCATGCTCAAGTCAGAGAGCTTCAACGTCTATACGACCGATCTGGGCGAAGAAGGCGTCGACCTCGGCAAGCTCTACGACTACGACCTCATCCTTCTCGATCTGAACCTGCCGGACATGTCGGGCTACGAAGTCCTGCGCACCCTGCGCCTGTCCAAGGTGAAGACGCCGATCTTGATCCTCTCCGGCATGGCGGGTATCGAGGACAAGGTGCGCGGCCTCGGCTTCGGCGCCGACGACTACATGACCAAGCCGTTCCACAAGGACGAGCTTGTCGCCCGCATCCACGCCATCGTCCGCCGCTCCAAGGGCCATGCCCAGTCGGTCATCAACACCGGCGACCTGACGGTCAATCTGGATGCCAAGACGGTCGAAGTGAACGGCCAACGCGTGCATCTGACCGGCAAGGAATACGCCATGCTGGAGCTGCTCTCGCTGCGCAAGGGCACCACCCTCACCAAGGAAATGTTCCTCAACCACCTCTATGGCGGCATGGACGAGCCCGAGCTGAAGATCATCGACGTCTTCATCTGCAAGCTGCGCAAGAAGCTGGCAACGGCCACCGAGGGCAAGAACTACATCGAGACGGTCTGGGGCCGCGGTTACGTGCTGCGCGAGCCGGAAGTCGCCCGCGGCGCCGCCTGATCGCGCGCCCGGCTTTCTGATCGCGTCCCGGATCCTTCGGGACCTGTCTTCCAAACGGCCTGCCCGGTTCCCCGCGGCGGGCCGTTTGGCATTCGGGCTTGGCTGTTTTCGTGCTGGCTGTTGCGGATGATCGGCGCGATGCGCCCTGCCCCGCAGAGCCCCGACTTACGCGGCCGAGGCCGAAGCCGAGGCGCCTTCCGCGCTGGTGCCGGCAGCCTGGACGAACGGCGTCAGCCAGCCTTCCAGCGCGCTGCGATCGAATGGCTTGTAGATATAGTCGGTGACGCCGGCCCGGCGCAGGCGCGTCATCAGGCCGAGATTGGATTCCACGATCGAGGCGAGGATCACGGTCGGCCGCCCCTCCGCCTCGGCGCGCAGATGGCGGACCAGCTCGACGCCGGCCGGATCTTCCGCCGACGCCGCGACGATCACGATCTCCGGCAGGCCGTTGGCGGCGACCCACGCCTTGGCCTCGTCGCCCGAGGCGACCCCTTCCACCGTCAGTCCCATCTGGAACAGGATGCGCGACGCCACCTTCCGGATCACCGGAGCCGGATCGACGATCAGACAGCTCTGCATGGGCGCTCACCTTTCCTGACGGGGCCCGGACAATCCGTCCGGAACACCTTCGTGGTGGATCAGTCCTAGCGCAGCATCTTTGCTGTTTCGTTCAGGAACAGGGGTAACATTACCTAAACGGCGCGGCTGTCAGGCCACCGTGAACAGAACCGAGCCCTCGGTCTTCTCGTGCGCGACCGTCAGGCCGGATTCCTGTGCCAGGAACAGCGTGTAATAGGGCTGGATCGTCTGGGCATCCATCGCCTCCTGCGCCACGTCGCCGTTGAGCAGGGCCATCAGCCGCGGCTGGATGCGGATGCGGTCGCCGGTGGCGCGCACCGTGGCGCGCGGCGGATCGATCGATTCGATCACCACCTTGATCTCCCCGCCCCGGCTGATCGAGGCGTTGGCCAGGACGATCAGATTGAGGATGATCTTGACGAAATTCTTGGCCACGTAGCCCGGCTCGCCCTCCCAGACGATCGCCGCCTTCTCGTGGTTCATGTAGCCGTTGGCGACGGTCTTGGCGTCGTTCAGGTCGATCGTCGCGGTCTGCGAGCCGGCGGCGCCGAAGGCGATGCGGGCGAACTGCAGCTTGGCGACGGCCGATTTCAGCGAATGGCGGACCAGCTCCATCGATTCGGGATCGTTCGGCATGTCGTCCAGCAGCTCGAGGCCACTCTGGATTCCGAACACCGGCGAGATGATGTCGTGGCACAGCTTGCTGGACAACAGCGCGGCGAGATCCGCAGCCGACAGTTCGGGAAGGGTTGTCATGCAGGAGGTTCCGTTCGATCGAGCCATGGGGAGCCGACGGCGAATCAGCCGTCTCGCTTTGGCACAAAGCATGGGTTCCTGCCCGGAATCCGTCAACCGAGCCGCGTCATCCGTACCGCCGCGACACGCACATTGCGGGCGTTAGGCGATTGGAAAGCATGTTTTGGTCAAATGCCGGATATCGCGTCGCAAGCGGGTACCGGGTCGGTCGTCGATCGCCCGCGCCCGCCCTGTCGAAAGGAACCGAACATGAATGCCATAACAGGGGCGGTCCGCAGTCTCCTCTTCGCTGCCGCCACCGCATTCCTCGTCGCAGGCTTCGGCGCTGCATCTCCCGCTTACGCCCAGGCCGGCACCAGCGGCTACAACACCGACGAGGTCATCGCCACCGGCCATAAGTTCTTCGGCACCACCTCCGGCAGCCTCGCCCAGGTCGTCGAGCAGGCGTTCAAGAAGTTCGGCTTGCCGAACGGCTACATTCTCGGCGAGGAAGCCGCCGGCGCCTTCTTCGGCGGCCTGCGCTTCGGCGAGGGCACGCTCTTCACCAAGAATGCCGGCGAGCACCGCATCTTCTGGCAGGGGCCCTCGCTCGGCTTCGATGTCGGCGGCGACGGCGCCCGCACCATGATGCTGGTCTACGATCTGCCCTCGGTGGAAGCCGTCTATGGCCGCTTCGGCGGCGTGTCGGGCAGTGCCTATCTGGTCGGCGGCCTCGGCATGACGGTGCTGACCCGCGACAACATCGTGCTGGTGCCGATCAAGACCGGCGTCGGCGCCCGTCTCGGCGTCAATCTCGGCTATCTCAAGCTGACCCCGATGCCGACCTGGAATCCCTTCTGAGCCCATCACCCGCGCGGCGGCCGGTCAGCCCGGCCGCCGCAAGCGTTGCCCGATGACCATACCGGACCGTGAATCGCGCACCGAAAAGCCCGGGCCTCGGCCCCTATTGTCGCTTCGTGCGTTATAAGGGTATCCGAAAGCCCCCAGCGTAGGTCCCCATGATCGCCTCCGGCCTGATATTCCTGTTCGGCTTCTTGGCCGCTGCCCTGATCGCCCTGCTCGTGTCGCCGATCGTCTGGCGCCGCGCCAAGCGACTGGCCCGCCGCGAGTTCGAGGCGACGATTCCCGTCAGCGCCAACGAGATCCGCGCCAGCTACGACCATGTCCGCGCCCAGGCCGCCATGGAATCCCGGCGCCGCGAGATGGAAGCCCATGCCGTGCGCGAGAAGGCCGCGCTGGAGCGCGCCGAGGCCGGCCGCGTCGCCGTCGAGAACGCCGATCTGCGCGGCCGCAACCGGGTCCTCACCGAGACCGTCGCCCAGAACGTCGCCGACCTGAAGGAGCTCTCCGCCGCCCTGGAGGCTCGCGAGCAGGACTATCGCAAGCTCGAGGAAGAGCTGCGCGAGACGGTCCACGACCTCGACCTGCGCACCGAGGAGATGAACGCCCTCTCCGATCGCTTCCGAGACCTGACCGGCATCGCCGAGGACCGCAAGCTGAGCATCGTGTCGCTGGAGACCCGGCTGGAGGAAGCCCAGGACGAGGTCCGCTCGCAGGAGCGCATCGGCCGCGAGCGCGACAACGCGATCGACCGTCTGCGCAGCCAGGTCGGCGCCCTCGACGCCAGCCTGCAGAAGGAAAAGGCGACCGCCCGCAAGCTCGAGGAAAAGGTCATCCGCCTCACCGCGCGCCTCGCCGACCAGGACGAGCGCCTGGCGCTGCACGCCGGCGGCCGGGACAGCCTCGACGACGCGGATGACACCGATCTGCCGCAGGCGACCCGGTCGGACGACACATCCCCCGACGACATCGACAAGACTCCGGTCGTGGCTGCCGCTGCCCCGGTCAGCGCCGAGGCCGTGCGCCGCCAGCTGGAAGAACATCTCGACCTGCCGGCCCATCCGCTGGGCGGGGACGACGACGAGGAAGCGCTGCGCGAACGCATCAGCGACATCGCCGCACGGGTGATCCACCTGACCGGCAAGGCCGAAGGTCCCGATTCCGTCATCGAGCGCATTCTGGCCGCCGACGAGTCCGGCAAGACCGGCACCGCCGAGAGCGGACGCCCGACACTGGCCGGCCGGGTCCGGCGCCTGCGCGCCGAGGAATCGAAAACCACCGGACAGGCCGCCGAGTAACCTGCGCCCGCCGGCGCCTCGTCGCCCGACAGTCGAGCGCCCCCGCCTGACAGCCGAGCCGACCCTGCGCCCCACCGCCGCCGATCGTCCGTGCCGCGTGCCGGCTGTTGGCTGCTCTTGGCGCCTGCCTCCCCGCTACGCCGCGGTGCCATCCCCGGCAAACAGCCGGTGCAGGACGATCGCCGCCGAGGTCGCGACATTCAGGCTGTCGAGCCCCGGCGCCATCTCGATCCGCACGGTCTCGACCGCGCGCATCAGCTCCGGCGACAGCCCCTGCCCTTCGGCGCCGAGGCACAGCGCCGTGCGCCCCGCCGTCGCCAGCCCGGCCAGCGGTGTATCGCCGGCCGGCGACAGCGCCAGGACGCGGTAGCCCGCCGCCCGGCACGCCGCGACGAGGCTCTCGCCCGTCCCCTCCCGGCACCAGGGCACCGTCAGGGCCGTGCCCACCGACACCCGCAGCGCCTTGCGATAGAGTGGATGGCAGCTCGTCGCGTCGCAGAGCACCGCACCGGCGCCGAACGCCGCCGCATTGCGGAAGATCGCACCGAGATTGTCGTGGTTGGACAGGCCCACGGCGATGACGATGGACCGCCCGCCGGCCGCGGCGATGGTGTCGGCCACCGACGGCCGGGCTCCGCGCTCCGCCCCATGGGCCAGCACGCCGCGATGCACGGCAAAGCCGGCGATCCCGTCGAACACCGCCTGGTCCGCCACATGGATCGGCACGTCGTTTGGAAACCGCGCCAGCCGATCGGCCAGTCCGGCCAGCCGGTTGCGCAGGATCAGCAGCGATGTCGGCCGGAAGCGCGGCGACACCAGAAGCTGGTCGAGCACCACCGTGCCCTCGGCGATGAAGCCGTCACGGCCGACGAGATCGCGGTCCCGCACATTGCGAAACGGCTCGACCCGCGGATCGGCCGGGTCGTCGATGGCGATGGTGGAAAGCGAAACCGGCATGGGAGACGTCGGACCATTCGAAGAGCAGCGCCGTAGCGCCCGGGGCGGATTGCGTATCGCCGATCGCCGCAGCGGGCAAACCGGCAGGCCGCATCGCCGACATCAGTCCGGCAGTTCGAACTGCGACGCCCCCGAGGCCTTCTCCATCTCGAAGGTCACCCGCGTTTCCTTCCACTCCTCATAGGGGGCGTCCGGGGCGCGCAACGGCAGGCAGCGCTTCATCGCCCTCACCGCCGCATCGCGCAAAGTCCGTTCGACGGCATTCGCCGGCACGTAGTCGGTGCTCGCCTTCACGAGATCGGCGTCGGGCGCAAGTTGCAGGACGAAGGTGATCGGCCGGACCGAGGTGGCTCGCTGCGCCGACGGAGAGGTCCAGCACCGCTTCACCTGCGCCTCGATGCTGGCAACCGGCTTCTGTGCCGAGGCGACGGTCGTGGTGAGGCACAGGGCGAGTGCCAGTGTGAGAATCTTCCGGCCCATGGCTGCGGACAATCGGTTTTCCCCGTTGCGATGACGATACAGACAGCGTCCTACCACGCCGCCGCCCACGTCAGCGAGCGACGAACTGGCGCGCCTCGACACGAGAGCGGGAAGCGCCAGCCGGATCGGCCCGGCCCCGCCACCGCGATGCACCCTGCATCGCGCAAAAACGCGGCACGACGTCCGGCTTCTCGCCCCAGTCGATCCGGATGACCCGCTGCAGCACCAGGGCGATCACGGCGCCGATGGGTTCGGCGGATTCGCGCATGCCGGCGGTGGCGTCGACGAGGGTCGCCGATCCCGCGTCCTCGAGGTGGGCGATCAGCCGGATGCGATCGCCCAAGGGCACCATTCTTCGGGCATACCGGAGCATCTCACGGGCATTGGAGATGGCGGGCTCCGCCCGGATCTCGCTCTCGCAGATGGCACTCCAGACGACCGGTTCGTCGATCGGCGCCAATTCCACCGGCCCGGCGTCGCGGAAAACCTGCGATCCACAGGCATAGTGGACGAGAAAGTCCGGCACATGCGTGACGATCACGCCATCGCCATCGGCAAAGTCGACGCAAAGTCGACGCAATGCGGCAGACATTGCCAGGCCTCGACCTCTTCATCGAGATCGAGGAGCAGCCCAGGTCGTGGGCCAGCGAAGAACGGAACAGCGGGAGGCCGACGCAGCGGACGGTGCCCGCCGGCAGATAACGCCGGGTGGACGCCTTGCGGCGGATCCGGCCAAGAGCGACGGGATCGGAATGCGCGGCGGGGCCGCCCTCTCTCGGAAGGCGGATAGACAAGTCGGAAATCATGGAGGTCGCTCCGGTGCCGCGCCATGGCGGCAAACGCTGTCAGCGCCGGAGGACGATCTCGTCTAACCCCGGCAGGCGATGGCCACGGGTTTCGCAGTCGACAGCAGAATGAGCGATAAGTTCAGCATGGTTAACGAGAAGTGCCAGCCGGCCCCACGCAATCAGACCGCCGTGGCTAAGCCTTGCGCAGCTCCGGGGGCATCATGCCGCTGCCCCTCGGTGATCCCCATCGGAAAGCCGCGACCTCGACAAGGTCACACTTGTCGAGGTCGCCGACTTTTTTACAGAAGCCCCTCTCGCTTCGCTTCTTCCTTGGCTTTCCCGCCAGCGGCTTCGGCTACGCCCGAAACCTTCTGCGCCACGGTTTGCGAGCCCGCGTCATTCGTCTCTGGCTTCAGGCCTTTGTCTTCCGCAGTCTCGCTCGCTGCTTCATAAGCCTTGCCTGCAACGTGCTCGGCCTTATGCAGCGTGTCGCGGCCCTGTTCGAAAACCTCATCCCGGACGTGGTCTCGCGCCTCGCCCATCCATTCATCTTCCTGACGGGTGGCCGGAAGCATCGCCCCTACCGCTGCACCAATCGCAAGGGCAACAGCTCCGAATACAAGCGGCTCGTCGTGAATAAGGTCTGCGACGTTGCGCTGTGCTCGCGAACCGGCGCGATACGCTTGCCGCCCCGTACGACGAGCGCTCTCCATGGTGGCCGATCCCGCAGAACTCATCGCATCACGGGCGTCGTGCATGCCACGGGTTGTCGCGTCTGCCGCTGAACCCGTTGCGTCGGAAACGGAGTGGCCCAAGCCCTTCGCGGTATCCGATACACTCGAAGCAGCATTCGAACCTGCCTCGCCCGCGGATCCGACCGCTCGGGAGAGCCGATCGCCCATTCCAGAGCTACTGGATCCCGAAGTGGCCGCAGGGGACGCAGACGACGATCCACCGCCCGCCCCCGAACTGCCGAAGGAGGTACGACCCGCTTCGGTTCTCTCCGCGTACCGTCGATCGTCTGCCGGAAAGGCCTCGTCGAACCGATCGTACTCGCGGTCCTCTCGCCAGCGAGCCAAGCGATCGGAAGCTTCGTGCGTTTTCGCCCGTGTCCCTTCACCGAGGAGAAGCCAGGCCAGGCCCGCTCCGACCAAGCCAAGCGCCAAAGGGTTATCCCGAACCTGGCGACCCAGATTCTTGACCGTATCCGCGCCTTGGCCTTCCTTCAGGTATCCGGAAAACTCGTCAACGATCTGCCCGACCGACAGACGATCCCTGATGGCATCGAACGTCGAGTCCAGATTGGAACGGTGAGTTTCGGCTTCTCTTTCCAGCCGATCGGTATCGCTGCTCATCGGGTTTGCTCCTTGGCAAGCTTTGCATCCTTGCCCAGCTGCCTGGTTGTACGGGACGGCATGAGGCTGCCGGGGGCGAGTTCCTTCTTCCCTTTCATAAGCAGCACCGCACCAACCGCTGCGAGAGCTACTCCAACGATCAGTGCGGCCCAGCCTGGTCCGATGTCCGGATCGCCGATTTTCGAGATCGCAGTGACAAGCGCCGCGGTCAGCGTAATCAGGGAAACAAGAAGGCAGATTGCACCCGCCGTTATCAGTCCGCCGCCCGCCTCGACCTGGGTGATCTTGTCCGACATTTCTGACCGGATGAGGCGCGTCTCAGTCTGAACGAGTTCACTCGTCTCGCGAAGCGCATGCACGACAAGGTCGGGCAGCGAGCGCGGCTCTGCTGTCGTTCGTGTCTCCGAACGCGACTGCGGATCGTTGGGATCAACGCTCATGATTTTCCCCTTTAGCGCTTAGGATGGGAAGACGTGGTGTTTGTGGATGGGCTCAGGGGCGAAGCGGCAGTAGCCCTTGACGCTGAGGACGTCTCTCCCGCCGGGCGCTTCGGAATACTTGGAGCTGCCCCGACACCCCGGGCGGTTCCTGTGACAGGGTCGCGATCTCTTGGGAACGCGCCTTCCGTCGGCCGCGGCTGGTCCGAATAGGAGGGGCGATAACCAGCAGGTACTCGACTACCGACAGGGGAGTTGGAACGGTCAGCAGAGGCCATGTTGCGGCTGGCTTCGTCCCTTCCTTCGCCACCGGCGTAATCGCGTTGGTCGTGCTCGCCTGATGAACGAGCGAAACGGCCTAACGCCAGTCCAGCGAGCGCCGCGCCGACCAGGAATGTCGCAGGCCGCTCCCGTGCGAAACGAGCCACCGACTGCGTAATCTCGCCAATATCCTTGCCGTGAATGGTTCGGGAAGCCTGCTCGAGCCCGCCGGCAACTTCGCGAACCAGGCTCGACGCCATCGACTGATCGCGCTCTCCCAACTCGTCAGATGCGTTGCGAACAGCTGCAGCGAAGTCGTCGAGACTGCCCGCGGCTTGCTCTTTCCCTTTTTCACCCTCTTCCCGCGCCCGGGCACGGGCCTTCCCTGAAAGATCGGACGCCGCCTCGCGAATGCTGTCTGCGGCATTGCGAGCTTCATCTTTCGCCGACTGGGCTTCGGTCCGAACGCGATCTCTCGTCTGGTCGAGATCATCCTGGGCTTGACGGGTCCCAGTTTTCGACGGGGTTGATGGATTATCAGAGGTCATAGGTTCAAACCTTTCAGCTGATGCCAAGGAGAGACAGGACGACGAGGACGACGACGATCAGTCCGATGACGTAGATGATGCTGTTCATGGGGCGGCCTTTTCGCTGGTGGGATTGGTGGAGCACGGTGCCGGCATTCGATCCTCATCGATCATCGGTGATTGTCCCGTCGCTGCATGGCAGCCAGGATCAGCGTTGCGGGCAGAGCAAAAGCTAACGTCCCCCAGGACACTCGCTTCCGGGCGTTCGGATGGTCCCGGCGGGTCCGGTTCGGGGCAGCTTCAGACGCGAGACCAGCCTCGTCGGATGCACGGCGCGAACCGCCGCTACCGGCGACATGGTCTGCAAATTTCGCGCCCCGCATGCCCATCGGACGAGGTTCTCCCGTCGTTGAATCCCTTGCGGTCTGATGCTCCATTTCCGAATTCAGTTCTCCGCCGACGATCAGGATCGTCGTGGAAAGCCAAATCCACGTCATGAAACCGATCAAAGCGCCGAGCGAACCGTATGTCGCGTTGTACGAACCGAAATTCGCGGCATACCAGGAGAACAGCACGGAGGTGATGACGACGAGGACCATCGTCAGAAGAACCCCGGGACTGATCCATTTCCACTGGGCGGATTCCCGGCTGGGACCCCATCGATAGAGGGCGGCGATCCCGAGAGAGACCAGAATGGCCATGCCGACATAGCTGCCGATTCTAATTAGCCATTCCACTCCTTGGCCCAGCCCTATGGCGCTGAGGATGACGGGGACGACAAGGACAACACCAAGGAAAAGGACAGCTGCGCCGACAGCAGCGATCGTAAACGCAAGGGAGATCAACGTAAGTTTGAAAAATCCCCGGGTCTCGGGCTCGTCGTAGGCAACGTTCATTGCCTCGAAGAGAGACTTCATTCCTGCGTTCGCACTCCAAAGAGCGACAAGCAGCGAAATGACGAACGTAAAGCCAAGCGTAGCGCTGTCCTGCTGCGCCAGCCGCTCCAACTGATCACCGATAATCTGCATCCCACCCCCCGGAACGACCGCCGAGAGGTTTGTGACTTGCTGCTGGATGGTCGAGGGATCGGCAAACAAGCCGAAGACTGACACAAAGGCTGATAATGCAGGCACCATCGCAAGCAGTAGGTAGTATGTAACACCCGCAGCAACCAGCATAACGCGATCGTCGCTTATCTCAGCGTAGACCCGCCACAGAATGTCCTTCCAGCCGGCTGGTGGAATCTCTGACGGACCCGTCGCTTTCCTACCGCGATCACTACCGGACATATCTTCGAGCCAAGTTGTTAGCCGACCAACTGTGACAATCGGTCATGATGTTCTTCGGCTTCTCAACTGCTTCTGAACGATGGGGTTCCCGATGGGCGCTCGAAAATTCGGATCTCCAGGCAACTGACCGTGGTGGAATCGGCTAAAATCTCCGATGCCTCTCTGTCTCCCAGTGTACGGACGGGCTTCAGGGCTTCTACCCTTGGCCCCTACCGAAGCGGCCCATTTCGCCGGAGTGGCGGCGGCGCCCAGTATCGACACGCTCGTATGGACAAGCGAAAGCCCGGTCGCTCCTTTCTGGAACAACCGGGCTATTGCGCGGTAACAAGAGGCCGACGGACGCTAGAAAGCGTTCGTCGGCCAGTCGACATTCACCGGACGACGTACACGACCTGACGATTGTTCGGGTCAACCAGAACCGGCTGACCGTTCACGTAGACGTACCGATAGTCGTAGTCCGGGATCGTCTGCAGTTCCACCGTCTCGGGCACCTGCGCGCCGACGACGGCCTCGCCTTCCAGATAGACCGGATCCACGGGGTTCGACCGGACATACTCGATGCGCTCGTCCGGCGGATTCAGCGCAGCGCCGGCAACAAGCCCAGCAGCACCGCCGACTGCCGCGCCGATTGGCCCGCCGACAAGTGCACCCGCGACGGCTCCGGTCGCCGCACCGGCCACTTCGCCAGCCCCACCTTCGTCTTCATAGGTAACGACCGGGTATTCCGTCCGGCGCTCAGTGACGACCACCGTCTCACCGCCCGCATCCGCTGTCAGATACTGGCTGTAAGCCCAACCCGACGTGCCATCGACAGTGACCCGGCACCATGAACCGCTGTCTGTGCAGCCTTCCAGCGTAGCGGTATCCTCATTGCCGATTACGCCGACGATTTCGTAGGTGGGACCAGGACCGGCGCGAACATTGAGGTCGGTCGTCGCCGAGACCGCGGTCTGCGCGGAGGCAGGGATGGCCGACATTGCAAGGATGGTAGCGGTACTGGCCGCGAGAAGGGTGTTGAGTTTCATCGTTCGTCTCCCGTTTTTCTGATCACAGCCGTGTCGGTTCAGACGCGCTGTTCGGGTCGATAAACAAAGGGAGTGGCGAACCAGTTCCGCCTCGCGAATTGGGGA